>NZ_JBEXRZ010000035.1:0-46631 GCF_040613325.1 Streptomyces sp. NPDC006283
ACCCCGACCAACCACCCTCACCCGCCTCCCCCCCCCACTCTCACACCCCCACCAACACACCCCCACCCCACCCCCCACCCACTAACCCACCCACACCGCCAACCACACCCACACACAGACGTAGGCTGGAACTCATGACCGAGCGCAAACCGCCAGGCGTCAGCTTCGAATCATGGGTCGACAAGCAGATCCGCGAAGCCACAGAACGCGGGGAGTTCCAGGACCTGCCCGGATTCGGCCGGCCCCTCCCCGCCACCGGCGAGACCTACGACGACCTGTGGTGGATCAAGGGCAAGATGCACCGCGAAGGGCTCGGCTTCCTCCCCCCAACCCTCGCCCTGCGCAAGGAAGCGGAGGACGCTCTCACCGAAGCGGCCCACGCACCGTCCGAATCCGCAGTGCGACGCATCATCGCGGACATCAACGAAAAGATCGCAGCAGCGCTCCGGCTCCCACCACCCGGCCCACCCCTGGGACTGAAGCCGTACGACCCGGACACAGTCGTCGAACAATGGCGCCGCAACCACACCTGAAACAACGCCAACCCGACAACCACACCCACCCCGCACTCAGACCAACGCCACCCACCGCTCAGCGAACAAGCCGCCCACCACAACGGTTCCGGCTGCAGCTACCGGCACACGGCGGCCCCGACCGCGCCGACCACCACCGCGCGATCATGCGGGCCGCGCATCATGCGGGCCGCGCCATCATGCGGATTCACAGCCCGAGCAGCGACTGTTCGGTCCAGACGGTCTTGCCCTCGCGGCTGTAGCGGGTGCCCCAGCGCTCGGTCAGCTGGGCCACCAGGAACAGGCCACGGCCGCCCTCATCGGTGGTGCGGGCGCGACGCAGATGGGGTGAGGTGTGGCTGGCGTCGGCGACCTCGCAGACGAGACACCGTTCACGGATGAGCCGCAGGGTCACGGGGCCTCCGGCATAGCGGTAGGCGTTGGTGACCAGTTCACTGGCGATCAATTCCGTGGCGAACGCCAGGTGTTCCAGCCCCCATTGAGTGAGCTGAGCCGTGGCGAGCGTTCTGGCCCGGGCGGCGGCGCTCGGCTCCAGCGGCAGTTGCCAGGAGGCGACGTTCTCCGGTGGCAGTACACGGGTGCGTGCGATGAGCAGCGCGATGTCGTCAGCGGGCTCTCCTGACACGAGGGAGTCGACAACCGCCTGGCACGTCTTCTCCAAGGGGTCCGCCGGGTGGGTGAGCGCTGTGCGCAGCCGTTGCAGGCCCGTGTCCACGTCCACATGGCGTTCGCCGATGAGCCCGTTGGTGTAGAGCGTGAGCAGGCTGCCCTCGGCCAGTTCGATCTCCCGGGTTTCGAACGGCAGACCGCCCAGGCCGAGCGGTGGGCCGGGGGGCAGGTCGAGCAGTGCTGCCTGTCCGTCCGGTGTGGTCACGACCGGTAGAGGGTGACCGGCTCGCGCCGCGGAGCATTGCCGGGAGACGGGGTCGTAGACGGCGTACAGACAGGTGGCGCCGACGATCTGCTCGCCCGCGGCTCGTTCGCCGGCTGTCTCTTGTTCGGCGGCGAGAAGGTTGACCAGGTCGTCCAGTCGGGAGAGGACCTCGTCCGGTTCCAGGTCGAGGGTGGCAAGGGTGTGCACGGCGGTACGTAGCCGGCCCATCGTGGCCGCGGCGTGCAGGCCGTGTCCCACCGCGTCGCCGACCACGAGTGCGACCCTGGCCCCGGACAACGGGATGACGTCGAACCAGTCACCGCCGGGACCGGGGGCCGTACTGGCCGGGAGGTAGCGAGGGGCCACTTCGAGGGCCGGCTGGTGCGGAACGGTCCTCGGCAGCAGGGTGCGTTGCAGGGTGGACGCGGTCTGCTGCTGTTGGGTGAAGCGTCGGGCGTTGTCGATGCTGACAGCGGCGCGCGCGGCGAGTTCCTGGGCCAGTGTGAGATCGTCGGCCTCGAACGGCTCGGGGTGCCGCGATCGCCACAGGCTCATCACGCCCAGGACCAGGCCGCGCGCGACCAGTGGCACCACGATCAGCGAATGAGCCGAGAGGTCCGGTGCTTGCTCGCCCCGGCGCGGCTCTGCCAGGAACCAGTCGGGCGAAAGGACAGGTTCGAGCAGGGGGCGCCCGTCGGCCAGGCATCTGGCCTGTGGTGTGCCCGGTGCGAACTGCACCGGCTCGTCTTCCGGGTGCGGCAGGTCGGGCTGCTGGGCCACGGCACTGCGGACAGCGACCCGTACAACGGGTCCCGCCAGCGCCTGCGCCGGCTCCTCGCCTCGCGTCACCGGTTGCGACAGGTCCACCGTTACGTGGTCGGCCAGGTGGGGGACCATGACATCCGCGAGTTCCCAGGCCGTCTGTCGCACGTCGAGCGTCGATCCGATGCGGGCGCCGGCCTGGTCGAGGAGCGCCAGGCGGAGTCGGGCCCGATGACGGTCGGTGACGTCCTCCACCGTCTCGGCCACACCCAGGACCCGGCCGGCGGGATCTTGCAGGAGAAAGGACGAGACGGACGCGGCCCGCACGCGTGCCGGATCCCGCTCCAGACGGGTGTACTGCTCGGTGGAAACCAGTGATCTTCCGCTGTCCATCACCTGGCGCACCCGCTCCACCGCCCTCCGCGCGTCCTCGGCGACGAGCAGGGCACCCGTGGGCATCCCCGGGAAGGAGGCGGCCGGGACTCCGGTGAACCGCTCGATCGCCCTGTTGACCCGCAGAATCGTCATCTCGGGACTGTGGACGACCAGACCGATCGGGCACCGGCGGAACAGCCCGTCGAGGACCGCGCGGTCCCTCTGCCACTCGAGGACCTCCGCCGCGGGCGCCCCGACGAGGGACCAATCGCGCACATGGTCACCGCGCAGCAGCTCCCCTGCCCGGAAACCCATCTCCACGAGCCGCCCGCTGCGATGCCGCACCGCCAGTACGCCGAACCAGCCTCCGTCCCTCCTGCACGTCGCCGCGGCGTCCTTGGCGGCCGGCAGGTCGCCGGGGTCGATCAGGACATCGAAGGCCGGACGGCCGATCACTGCAGACTCCGGGTGGCCGAGCAACTCCTGGGCCCTCCGGCTCCAGCCGACGATGATTCCCCGGTCGTCGAGCACCGCCGAGGCGGCGTGGTGCAGTGCGAACGGATCGTCCGGGCTCTCGCTGAGCACTGCCATCCGCTTTTCCACCCCGGACACCACCTCGTATCGGATACCGATGTTCGCCACCGTGGTACTTCGCACGCGGCCGGCAACCGGCGTGACTCGTGCCCGGGTGGTCGCTCGCTGCCGCGACCCTGGTAGGAGGCCAGGCCGACCATGTGCCGTATTGAACTCGGTCAGGGCCCTCAGCCCGCGGGGCGTGGGGGCACGGCGTGAGGCCATCACCCGCACGGTCCCACAACGGATCTCCTCTGCCGTCCACGCCCCGGGCCTCGGGCCACTGTCCTTGTCCGTGCTGCGGGGCCGCCCAAGCGGCGACGCCGACCGTGCGCCGCACGCCATGCCACGGCCTGCTGCCGGAACAGCCCGTCACGTCAGGCCCGACGGGGCGATCCCCTCGGCAGCGTTCGAGACACCAGCGCGCCGTAACGGCAGAGCCGCCCCGACTCCGTCACACGGCTTCGAGGAACAAAGCCCTTCCCGCGACGGACAGGGGCGGCGTGCACGAACGGCTCCACTACGGGTGCAGCACTACCTTTGTGTAGCCCTCGATTCGCTTGTCGAACTTGTCGTAAGCCGACGGAGCCTGGTCCAGGGGCAGTTCATGCGAGACGACGAAGCTCGGCTTCGCGCGGCCCTCGATGATCATGTCGCGCAGGTACCGGTTGTAGCGCTTCACGTTGCACTGCCCCGTACCCGCCCGCAGGCCCTTCTCGAACATCTTGCCGATCGACACGAGGAGCATGCCCTTCTTGGCCTGCTCGTCAGGGCCTCCGGGGTCGGCCGGGACGTACAAGCCGGGTATGCCGAGGGCGCCGGTGGGCCGAACCGTGCCGATGAGCGAGTTCAGGACGGTCGCCGGTTCTTCACGGTCTGTGCCGTGCGCCATCGCCTGGTAGCCGACGGCGTCCACGCCTTTGTCCGTGCCGATGCCCTTTGTTTGATCCTGGATCTGCTTCACCGGGTCGCCTTCGGCAAAGTTGATCGGGATCGCACCGATTTCACGGGCCTTTTCCAGCCGCTCGGGGACCCGGTCCACGACGAACACCTTGCTCGCACCGCGCAGCAGAGCCGAGTACGCGGCCATGAGCCCGACCGGCCCGCCGCCGTATACCGCGACGCTCTCGCCCGGGCGGACCTGCGCGAGTTCACAACCGTGGTAGCCGGTGGGGAAGATGTCCGCGAGCAGCATGAAGTCGGTCTCCTGCTCGTTTCCCGGCGGCAGCTTCAAGCAATTGAAGTCTGCGTAGGGCACGCGTAGATATTCCGCCTGGCCGCCCGTCCAAGGACCCATGGCGACATAGCCATAAGCACCGCCCGAGAATCCCGGATTGACGGTCTGACAGAATCCGGTGTACCCCTCGACGCAGTTGGTGCAGAACCCGCAGGCAACGTTGAAGGGCATGACCACACGGTCGCCCTCCTTGAGCGAGGTGACGCCCTGGCCGAGCTCCTCGACCACTCCCATGTTCTCGTGACCGAAGACGATGCCGGGTTCGGCTGCCGTACGACCTTCGTACATGTGCAGGTCCGAGCCGCAGATCGCGGTGGACGTGATCCGTACGATCACGTCGTTGGGGTGTTGGACGGTGGGCTTCTCGACATTCTCGACCGCTACGGTGAACGGTCCTTTGTAAACGACGGCTTTCATTTGTTGCCACCTCCTGCTCGGCGACGAGCACGCCTGATTGCCCCACGTTTCTCGAGTGAGCCATCTCTCATGATTCTCCGGCCTACTGAGAGGGGCAAGCCGGTAATCTCGGGACGAATATCTGCGCTCGTGCCGCATCATTGGCACCAGGAACGAAATGGGAGGGCGAAACGTGGCAGCACAGCGGCTCGGGACCTTGCTCGTCCCCGTGCTCGGCCTGTCCGGCACCTCGTACCCGCCCGGCACGACGGTCACTGTCCGCGGTCGTGGCGCCACTGTCGACGCTTTCGTCGACGGCGACTGGCTCCCCCTGTCGTGGTGGGAGTTCTCCGACGGCCTGCGTGAGGACATCGCCGACCGCTGACCGGCCAACACCGGGGCAGAGGCGCCCGTGCACGCCGGCTCACGGCCGTGTGCGGCCCCCCTTCCAACGGCGTCCCCAAACCGGTCGACGCGTTCGGACCACGCGGCGGCTCAGCTTCGCCGCCCGCGGGTGCTTCCGCTCCCGGGCCAGGGGAAATGCAGCCCCCTGCGCCCTCCCTGGTGGGGTCCTATGGTGAAAAGGGACCGCCCAGGTCCAGGACGTCCTGGTCGTCGGCGCCCCCGCCGTGGGTACGACGCCCGTCCGACGGCGGCCGGGAACATCACCGCAGCGCTCGGCATAGCCATCACCGTCGCTCATACCGAGATCAGGACAGGGACCGCTCCTACACGCGCCGTATCGGGTGCACGCGGCCGCCGGGCCATGGAGGAGACATGCCGATGCCCGAGAACCCCGCCCCGGCGATGCGCACGGCGCCGCAGGACACCCCCGAAAGGCGCGCGGCCCGTGGGAAGGCCGCCCGGCGCCACTCTCCCCGGTCGGGACACGCTGTCTACAGGCCCTCTCCGCACAGGCCGGACCCGTTGGCGATCCTGGAGGCGCAGTCCGCGACGCGGGTACAGGAGCTGGTGCCGATCCGCTACAGCCGGATGACCGAGTCCCCGTTCCGCTTCTACCGGGGAGCCGCCGCGATCATGGCGTCGGACCTGGCCGGCAGCCCGGACTCGGGAATCCTGGCCCAGCTCTGCGGGGATGCCCACCTGCTGAATTTCCGGCTGCTCGCCTCCCCCGAGCGGCAGCTGATGTTCGACATCAACGACTTCGACGAGACACTGCCGGGCCCCTGGGAGTGGGACGTCAAGCGGCTGTCGGCGAGTTTCGCCATCGCCGGCCGGGCAAACGGCTTCGACGACGCCGAGCGCGCCCGCATCGTGAGGCACACCGTGCGCTCGTACCGAGAAGCGATGATCCGCTTCGCCGGAATGCGCAACCTCGACGTCTGGTACGCGAAAATCGACGCGGACCGTCTCGAGGAGCTCACCACGGGTCGGCTCCGCAAGCGCGGGCAGGAGAGACTGGCCCGCGCCATGGCGAAGGCCCGCACGCGCGACAGCCTGCAGGTCTTCGAAAAGCTCACCGAGATGATCGACGGAAGGCCGAGGATCGCACCGGATCCCCCGCTCCTGGTGCCGGTGGCCGACCTGCTGCCGGAGGTCGAGCGCACCGAGCTGGAGCTCCAGTTCCGGGCCCTCGTCGAGCGGTACGGGCGCACGCTGGCGTCCGACCGGCGCACCCTTCTGGCGGACTACCGGCTGGCGGACGTTGCCCGCAAGGTGGTGGGGGTCGGCAGCGTGGGCACCCGCTGCTGGATCTTCCTGCTGCTCGGCCGGGACGGCGGGGACCCGCTGTTCCTGCAGGCCAAGGAGGCCGACACCTCCGTTCTCGCCGCGCACGTCGGAGCGAGCCAGTACCGCAACCAGGGCGAGCGGGTGGTCTCGGGGCAGCGATTGATGCAGGCGGCGAGCGACATCTTCCTCGGCTGGGAGCGGGTGGACGGGATCGACGGCAAGCGGCGCGACTTCTACGTCCGTCAATTGCGCGACTGGAAGGGAATCGCGATGCCGGAGACGATGTCGACCAGGCAGCTGGCGACGTTCGGTGAACTGTGCGGATTCACTCTGGCCCGTGCGCATGCACGGTCCGGCGACCGGATCGCGATCGCCGCCTACCTCGGCCGCGGCGACTCCTTCGACCGTGCCCTCGCGACGTTCGCAGAGGCCTACGCCGACCAGAACGAGCGTGACCACCAGGCCCTGGTGGCCGCGGTGCGGTCGGGCCGGCTGCCCGTGCAGGAGCTGCCCACCGGGTGATGGCGCAGGTATTCATCGGGCACACGAGGCACACGAGGCACACGAGGCCTGCATGTTCAGGCCCCGGACCCGGTGTCGGCCGTCGGCGCGGATGTGTCCTCCCTGTCGCCGGCCAAGAACTCCACGAGCGCCATGACCAAGAGCCAGACCAGTGCGATGGTGAGGACTACCAGCGCCGTCGGGTAGCTCCAGAGAATGAAAGTCAGGACCGCCAGGCCGACCAGGACCCAGGTGATCCACGTGCGGTGGCGCCGGAGGAACGGTCCGACCGGTCCCGTGCGCATGCCCATGCGGTCGGCGGTGGAGCGGACCGCCCCGATACCGGAGTGCCACGACTGCCGGACGAAGTTCGCCGGTCGGCCGGGGCCGCTCAGCCAAGCGGCCAGGGCGATCACCAGTCCAAGCGTTGCCGCAGTACGAACCATGGTGCGCAGGTAGCGCGTGAGCGCGTCGTAGACGGACTCGGCCGCGGCTTGCGAGACGCTGTCGGGCAACGCGTTGAGGTAGACCACACGGAAGACGGTCAGGCCCAGACCGAGCATCAGCACGGCGAAGGTGAAGGCGAGCGCGGCGACCACCAGAACACGCCTGCGGTGCCGGGAGATCAGGACTCCGGCCGCGATGAGCACCACCGACAGCACGGGCAGCCAGAACCCGGCGATCTGCAGGATCCGGAAGTACGTCTTGACCTTGCCGATGTTGTCGGCGCGCAGCACGGTGAAGTCGGTGTGCACTTCGGGGATCTTTGAAGCTACCGTCATGCCTTCGTCGACAAGACGTTGTTTGACTCGTTCGACGACCGGTCCGAGGTCGACGGAGACCGAGTTGTCGTTGATTTTCACTGCGCCGCCACCGGAGCCCGTGAGGGCCTTGTCGACGGCCGCATGGATCCGTCGGTTGGCCTGGATCCAGATGTTCTCGAAGGTCTCTGAGGCGATGACCTCCTTCGACTTGTCGTGCACGAAGCTGCGAACGGCGTTCTCCAGCGCGTCGCCGAGTTTGCCGAGCGCCTTCTGGGCCAGCGGTCGATCCGCGGGCACCACGCCTTCGAGCAGGGTCGGCAGGTCGATGTGCTCCATCACCGCGTTGGTGACCCTGTTCGCCGCGGCATTCTGGATGTCGGGGTCCGAAGCAAGCGGCGTGACCGTGTCCACGTAGCGGTCCGTGTCGCCCACCTCGTCCGCCGTCCAGGCGGCAACGGCGGCCGGCGGAGCAAGGAGGCAGCCGATGACGATGAGCAGCGCCGAGAAGAAGGACCGCCACCGGTGATGGGGCGCCCGGGCCGCACTGCCGGCCTCGAGCGCGGCGACGCGTGTCTGCAGTCGTTCCATGTCTGGGCGTTCGCCGCCGCTCGCGGCATCGGGATGCGGCGCACTGGGGCCTGTCGGTCCGTCATTCGGCATGGAGCGGCCTCCCGTATACGCGTCCGTTCGGTGCCAGCACACCGCGCAGCGCAGTGACGGGCGAGTGATGGGCGGCCGTCGGAGTGAGGGAGCGAGCGGCTGCAGGGTGTACCGACCCGACGTACCGCCATCGCCGCCCTGCAGGGACAACCGCGCCGCGGTACCTGCCCGGGTTCCGAGGGAGCCCACCGGGACACGGCCACAGAACCGGGAGAGAACACGATCCTGAGCTCGCGTCCGTGATCCGAAAGTGCGGAGCTTTCTGCCCGGTGATGCAATGGCCCATAAGGGCTGTCCGTCGCCGTGGATCGCGGCGAGCGCCGCCGGACACGAGCGGCCGGCGATGCCCGGACGGCGATCCGCTCGTGAGGGAGTGGCCATGAGCGACGACATCGAGGACATGGGACCTGTCGACTACCTCGTCGTCGAGTTTCCGGGCAGTCGCATG
Source organism: Streptomyces sp. NPDC006283 (assembly GCF_040613325.1). Classification (NCBI taxonomy): domain Bacteria; kingdom Bacillati; phylum Actinomycetota; class Actinomycetes; order Kitasatosporales; family Streptomycetaceae; genus Streptomyces; species Streptomyces sp. NPDC006283. The sequence goes on from NZ_JBEXRZ010000035.1 coordinate 8,816, forward strand.
ACGGGCGAAGGCTTTCCTCTGCTCGTCGATCTTGTCGATCGCGGCATCATCCGCATCCTCGACCTGGTCTTCGTCCGGAAGGACAGCGACGGCTCCGTCAGCGGGTTGGAGCTGCAGGATGTCGGGGAGGAGGCCGATCTGTCCGTTTTCGAGGGTGCTTCCTCGGGGCTGCTGGACCAGGACGACCTCACCGAGGCCGGGGCCGCGCTCGAGCCCGGCAACTCGGCCGCTGTCGTGGTGTACGAGAACGTGTGGGCCGCACCCCTGGCCCGGGCGCTACGGCGAGGCGGCGCCCAGATGGTGGCGAGCGGCCGCATCCCCGTTCAGGCCCTGATGGCCTCACTGGACGCGACAGAGCCCGGCGGACCGGCAGCCGCCTGAGGCCCGCGGCGGTGACGTGTCGCTCCTCAACAGGGGCCCGTACCGCCCACTTCGAGAACTGGGAGTTGAGCGATCATGCCAGGACTTCTTCGTGGCGTCGCCCGCACTGCTGTGATCTCCGGAACCGCCACCGCGGTGTCCAATCGAGTGTCGAGGCGGCAGGCGGGGCGCTGGGCGCTGCAGGACGAACAGCAACGGGCTCCCCAGCAGCAGGCCATGCCCGCCGCAGCGGCACCCTCACCTCCCGCCGCCCCCAATGACGACATGAGCGGCAGGATCGAACAGCTCAAGCAGCTGGGCGATTTGAAAGCGCAGGGGATTCTGACAGAGGACGAGTTCGCGGCACAGAAGGCCAGGATTCTCGGCTGAGGGCCTGCGGAACCGGCAAGGGAGGCCCCGTGACGGAGCCGGATCCGAAGCCCGGCGCGCCCGCCGGAAAGTCACAGCCCGAAGAGGCGGACCGGTTGCGCGAACTGTTGCGCAGTCCCGGCTATCTCAAGGTGCTTGTGTTGTGTGCCCTCATCGGTGTTCCGGTGTCGCTGGCGGCATTCTGGTTCCTCGTCGCTCTCCACCAGCTGAACCACCTCATGTGGGCCGACCTGCCAGAGGCTGTGGGTTTGGCAGCCCCGCCGTGGTGGTGGCCCTTGCCGCTGCTGCCGGCAGCCGGCATCGTCGTCGGCCTCGTGGTCACCCACCTGCCCGGCGGTGGTGGCCACATCCCCGCCGGCGGTCTGCACGCGACCGGTGGTTCACCGCGAGCCCTGCCCGGTGTGATGCTCGCCGCCCTGGCCAGTCTTCCTCTTGGCGCGACCCTCGGACCAGAGGCCCCTTTGATCGCCTTCGGCGGCGGCTTGGCACTGCTTGTCACCGAACTGGCTCGCGTGCCCTCGACCGCCCAGAGCACCATTCTGCTGGGCACGGCCGGAGCCGCAGCCGCCGTCTCGGTGATCTTCGGAAACCCGCTGATCGCTGCGGTGATGGTGATGGAGGTGGCGGGGGTGGGTGGCTCGCGGCTCTTCGCCGTGATGCTGCCCGCACTGTTGTCGAGCGGGGTGGGCGCTCTCGTGTTCACCGGCTTCGGCCGCTGGACCGGCCTGAAGACCAGCCACCTTTCCATGGAGCTGGGCGTGCCCTTCCCGCGGCTCGACGCCGGGGACGTGGTGTGGTCGGTGCTCATCGCTGTGGCGATCGGTGTGGCTGTGCACCTGATAACGCTGGGCGGGCGGCTGACCGCGCTCTTCGTCGCGAGACGTCCGCTGGCCAACACGGCCGTGTGCGCGCTGGCCTCCGGAGCCTGTGCCGCGGTGTACGCACTCGTCACCGGCCGGTCACCCGTGGAAGTTGCCTCGTCGGGACAGGCCACGCTGAGCCACATGGCCGCCGAACCGCACGCCTGGGGGGTCGGCGCCCTGATCGCCGTACTCCTCTTCACCGGTCTCTCCTACACCCTGTGTCTGGGCAGTCTGCGCGGCGGCCCCGTCTTCCCGGCACTGTTCCTGGGCGGTGCCGCAGGCGTGCTACTCGCACCCCTTCCGGGCCTGGGAGTCGTGCCGGGACTGGCCGTGGGCATGGCTGCCGCGGTGACCAGTGCCCTACGGCTGCCGGTCAGCAGCGTGGTGCTCATTGTCCTGTTGCTCGACAGCGCTGCCATGATTCCCGTGGTGATTCTGGCGTCCGTCGTGGCCTTCGTCACCACCCAGTTGCTTCCTCCCGGCCGTGCGGTGCCGGAGGCGGGCAAGCCCGTGGACCCCTCAGGCGGCGCGACCCAGGCCGCTGATGCGGCCGGCCCTTGAACCGGCTGAGACGCGGGCAGGTCCTCGCGACAACTCGGTCACTGGGGGCGGGGCAGGGCCCCGCCCCCGATGCCCTGACGGTCGGCCCCCTGGGCAATCGCCCGGCGGGCCGGGTCCGTGAATGATCGTTCCACCGACTGGCGCAGCAGATCCAACTCCCTTTCCACCGCGGGACGTTGCTCTGAAGGCAGGGTGTCGAGAAGGCCGTCGAGCAATGCGCGCAGCCGTCGGCAGACCTGCACGGACGTTGCCCCGTAGTCGCGGATCTCGGCGACGGCGAGCTGCAGGTAGTCCTCCCAGTCGCGTCCGTGCAGCACGAGACGCGGCCTGCCGTGGGCATCCGCCATCACCAGGCGACCCGGCAGCCGCACACTGCCGACCGAAGTGAGGAACGACTCGATGTGATTGAGCACCTGAACAGCGGTCGTGGGGTCGTTGACCGCCGGGGAGAGGGCGCGGATGGCAATGTCCACGAGTACCCGCAGGGCGAAGGCGGGGTCCTGCTCGATCGTTCGTTCGGCGCCCAGAGCGATGAGACCGGTCACGTGCCGGGGATCGGGCACGGACGTACCGCCGTGGACTTCGACGAGGACGGCGCCGGGCGGGACGAAATCACCGATGAGGTGGGGTACGACGAAAGTGCAGTCGTGGCGCGCCGCGGCAGCCACCAGTCCAGTCGTGTGGAATGCCTGGACGGCCCCGCCGCCCGGTGAGCGGACAAGCGTCACCGGGCCACGCGACGTCCTGGATTCACTGGTGTACGGCGCCGATTCCCGGATCTCCTTGACCCCACGGGTGACGATGTCTTCTCCCATGCGTCCGACGAGGTCGGCGATGGCGACCGGCCTGAGGTTGTGCGTGAAGCGATTGAGATAGACGAGCAGGAGCAGGAGGCTGACGGCCACGGCCGCGCCGGCGAGGGTGACCCCGAGGTCCGGTACCGAGTTGGACTCGATGCTGCGCAGCAGGGAGAAGGCAAACGCGAACGTACCGGTGAAGGTGGCCAGGACGGTCTTCTGCAGTCGGTCTCTGTACCACAGGCGCATATATCTCGGGGACAGCGCTCCGGTCGCCTGCTGAATGACGAGCACACCGATGGTCACGACAAAACCCAGCAGTGCCACCATCGCCCCGACGATGGAACTGAGCACGCTGCTGGCGGTGGTCGCGGAGTAACGCCAACCGCTCGGCGTCCAGTCCACCCCGTCGGCGGTGATGGCGCATTCTGCGAGAATGACGCCCAACGCCATTCCGAACAGCGGCACGATCCACAAACTGGCTTTTGCGTACTGTCGCAGTCGGAACAGTGAGGACCAGGACATCATGTGTCGCATGCCCGTAGCCTTTCCCTCACGGCAACCAACGTTCCGGGATGCGGCACAGGCATGGCGCGCCGTCGGTCGGGACGGTCTTCGTTCCGGGTACGGCCACGGTATGGCAAGGAGCGGACGTGCGCAGCGGCACGGCACGGGTCGGCCGGCGGCGGGATGTGTTCGGCAGGACCGGCAGGGCTTTCCCTCGTAGGCTGGACGGGTGACTCCATTGCCATGGGGCCTCGTGCGGCGTTTCCGCTGTCCGGTCGGCGACCGACGGAAGTCACGGTGTCCGTTGGTTCGGCCTGGAGCTCGGCAAGGGTGAAAGCAGGCACGTGATGGACGCATACCCGCTGATCGAAAATCATGGTCTTATCGGTGATCTGCAGACGGCGGCCCTGGTGACCACCGACGGCACCATCGATTGGTTCTGCTGTCCACGATTCGATTCGCCCAGTGTGTTCGGCGCATTGCTGGACCGGGAAAAGGGCGGGCACTTCACTGTCCGGCCTGCCGACACGACATACTCGACGAAACAGTTGTACTTCCCGGACTCCGCCATTCTGGTGACACGCTTCATGACGGAGACCGGGACCGGCGAAGTGATCGACTTCATGCCGGTGACCGGAACCGTCGCGACCGGCCGTCATCGCCTCGTCCGCATGCTGCGTTGTGTGCGTGGCAGCATGACGTTCGAGGGAGACATCGCCCCCAGGTTCGACTACGGCCGCAAGCCACATGAACTGCACATGACGGAGCATGGAGCGGTGTTCGCCTCGGAAGGACTCGAACTGGCCGTGCACGCCGTTCGCGAGCCGGAGGACGATCGGCCTGTGAACCTCCTGGCGGGAGACAGGGACTTGCACTTCTCCCTGCCGCTGCGGGCCGGACAGCAGCGCGGCGTGATCGTGGAGTCGTCGCCCGGAGGGCCACCCCATGAAGTTCGCGTCGCGGAGTTCCAGCAACTCCACGACGAGACGATCCACTACTGGCGGTCATGGCTCGGCCAGTCACGATACTCAGGTCGCTGGCGGGAGGCGGTTGAACGCTCGGCGGTGACGCTGAAACTCATGACGTACGCGCCGAGCGGGGCCCTGGTCGCGGCTCCCACGACGGGCCTGCCGGAGCAGCTGGGCGGCGAGCGCAACTGGGACTACCGCTTCACCTGGATCCGCGATGCCTCCTTCTCCGTCTACGCGCTCCTGGGCCTGGGCTTCAAGGAAGAGGCCACGGCATTCATCAGCTGGCTGCGCGATCGCGTGAAGGAAGAGGTCGGAGGTAACACCGACACGGGACCGCTGAACATCATGTACCGGGTCGACGGCTCCTCCGACCTGGTGGAGGAGACTCTGGAGCACTGGGAGGGATACGAGGGCTCCGCCCCTGTACGCATCGGCAACGGAGCCGCGAACCAGATGCAGTTGGACATCTACGGCGAGGCACTGGACAGCATCTACTTCGCGCACCAGCGCGGAATCCAGCTCGACGTCAAGGGTTGGTCCTCACTGCACACGCTCCTCGACTGGCTGGTCGACCACTGGGACCAGGCCGGCGAGGGACTGTGGGAGACCCGCGGGGGCCGTAAGAACTTCACCTACGGCCGGGTGATGTCCTGGGTCGCCTTCGACCGCGCCTTGCGGCTCTCCTCCGCGAGCGGCCGTCCGGCAGCCCGTGGGCGCTGGGCGACCGAGCGTGACCGGGTCTTCGAACAGGTCCTGGCGCAGGGATGGGATCCGAAACGTGAGGCTTTCGTTCAGCACTACGGCAGTGATGTCCTGGACTCGTCGCTGCTGCGGATGCCGACGGTGGGCTTCATCACCCCGGACGATCCGATGTGGAGATCGACGCTGGATGCGATGGACCGAGAACTGGTCAGCGACAGCCTGGTCTACCGCTACAACCCCGAGGCGTCGCCGGACGGACTGCGCGGTTCCGAAGGGACCTTCTCCCTGTGCACGTTCATGTACGTCGACGCCCTGGCACGGGCAGGGCGGACCGATCAGGCCAGGCTGGTGCTGGAGAAAATGCTCACCTACGCCAACCATCTGGGCCTGTACTCCGAGGAGATCGACCTGACGGGGCGACAACTGGGCAACTTCCCCCAGGCCTTCACCCACCTCGCGTTGATCGATGCGGCGATCACCCTCGACGCACACCTCAACCGGTCACGCGGCGGCGGGACGTAGCTCCGGAAGGCGGTGTCCGTGCGAGGTTCACTGCGCGGAGCGGGCGGGGCCGAGCAGAACGACGCTGTCGCCTTCCTGCGGGGTGACCGGCTGCTTCTCGGTCAGCGGATCAACCGTGTTGTCGGCCCGCACCACGAACAGGGTGTCGTGCTCGGGCGGCACCGGGGAAGAAGCGGGCTGCACCAGAAATCGGGCGCCCTGCTCGTAGCGGGCCGCCAGGATGTGACGGACCAGGGAAGGGCCGAAGAGGATGTCCCCGCCGGTGTAGGGAGCGACCACACCGTGGCTCTCGTGCGGGGGCCCGACCCGGTAGACGCGGCCCTCGACGTTGTCCTGCATCACGACTGAGGCGAGCGCGTTGAAGTCGTCGTCGTCGGTGGCCAGGAACACGGCTGTCACTCCCTCCAGCCGTGCCCCGGGGTTGGTGGCGGTGGCCAGCAGATCGCCCGTGGCCAGTTCGATTCCCCCGTCCTTGATCCGCTGCCGCTCCTCGTCGAGGCCGGCCCACATCAGCACATCCAGCCCGGCCGACCGCAGGGTCCTCCCCAGGTCGACCACCCACGGTTGGCCGCCCACCAGAAGGAGCCGCGTACCTGCCGGTTTGACGATGCCCAGCCGTCGGGCCACCGGTGCCGCAGTCAGCGCGTACAGCAGGACGGTGCCCACGATCACGAGGAAGGTGACCGGAAGGATCCTGGATGCTCCGTCCACACCCCGGTCGACGAGGGTGGACGCGAAGGCCGACGCCGTGGCGGCCGCGACGATGCCGCGAGGGTCCATCCAGCCGATGAACGCCCTTTCCCTTCTGGACAAGTCCGTTCCCGTTGTCGAGACGAAGGCCACGACCGGACGCACCACCAGGACGAGGATCGCGATGAGAACCAGTGCGGGAAGGAGGACGGGCACCAGCGACGCCGGGGTCACGGTGGAGGAGATGGAGACGAAGAGCAGACCGATGATCAGCTGGGCCAGGGTCTCGAAGAAGGGGCGCCGGGCAGGCATGTCGAAGCCGCGGATGTTGGTGACGGCGAGTCCGGTGACGATGGCGGCGATGAGCCCGGTGTCGTCCCGGACGATGTCGCAGCCCGCGGAGACCGTGATCACCGTGGCCAGTTGCGCCAGTGTGCCGAGCGTCTCGCCGAGCCGCAGCGTGCGCAGCGTCAGCCACTGCAGCGCGGTGCCCACCACCCCGCCGACGAGGCCCACGGCCATGCTGAGGGCGAACTGGACCATCTGGTGGCCACGTCCGATGTCGACCTGGTGCGTGGTGGCGATGGCGTGGAACACGAGCGCGCCGAGGATGCCGCCGATCGGGTCGGTCAGCGTCCCCTCCCAGATGAGGATGCGGCGCACCCTGTCGTTCGGCCGGACGAAGTCGAGGAGCGGACCGACCACGGTCGGCCCGGAGACCACGAGGATCACGCCGAGCATCGCGGCCACCTTGAGGGGCATGGCGAACATCGCAGGCGCCACCCCCGCGACGACGAAGAACGTGATCAGGACGCCGAACAGCAGCAGCCTCCCCACGATCCACCGCGTTTGACCTGCGAGATTGCGCAGATTGAGGCCCAGGCCGGCGTCGTAGAGGATCACCGCGACGGACAGCGACACAAGGACGGAGAAGTTCTGCGCCATCAGCCGGTCCGGGTGGATGACGTCCGTCAGGGCCCCCGCCGCGAAGCCGGCGGGGAGGAGCAGGATGAGTGCGGGCACACGGAGCTTGCTCGCCAGGATCTGCGACCCGGTTGCCAGGACCACGGTCAGCGCGATCCCGAGAAGGACCTCGTCGGCGGTCACAGCGCCTCCCTTCGTCGGAGACCTGGCGAGATGGGCGGGGGTTGGCCGGGTCCGGGGTCAGTGGCTCCCTGGCGCGCTGTCGCCCTCCGGGCCGCTCCTGCTCAGGTCGGCGTCGCTGAGTTCGTCCAACTCGCCGTGGGTGTCCAGCCAGTACAGCAAGGCGACGGCCGGGAAGACGATCACCACGGCCACGAGCGTGACGACCGCCAGCCAGGTCAGCGTGGCGGGCGCGCCCGCGCCGTCGGCCACGGTCAGCGAGGTGGGGATGAGGTAGGGCCGCTGGGCCATGCCCCAGGCGATGACGGCCGAGGCGACGACGGTGACGGCGGTGACGCGGGCCCAGTTGCCGGGCGTCCTCAGGAGCAGCCACGCGGTGGCGAGTGCGGCCACCACCGACACGATGACGAAGGCCAGCCCCACGCCGCTGGTGAGGCCGTGCCAGACATGGGGGGCGTCGCCGTGGGTGACGACGAGGGTGATGACGGCGAGCACGGCGAGTACGGCGAGACTGGCCAGCGCCCGCCACCGGAAGTAGGCGATCAGGTCGGGTGCGTCGAAGCGGCGCGCGTCGCCGGCGAGGAACACCGCTCCGAGGAGGGCCGTGGTCGCGATGGCGAGGATCCCGAACAGGGCGGACGTGGGGTTCAACCAGGCATGCGCCGACGCCTCCGTTCCCGGCGCCACCCGGCCCGAGGCGACCCCGCCGACCGCGGCCCCGAGGAAGAAGGGCGTCACGAGCGAGGCCAGGGCGAAGACCGCGCCATAGAGGCGCCGGCCGGCGAGCCGCCGAGCGGCCTTGCGGAACGCGAAACCGGCACCACGCAGAACCAAGCCCACGGCGGCAAGCGCCAAGGGGAGCCACATCGCGGAGAACACCGTCTGGAAGAACGTCGGGAAGCCGGTCCACATGATGACGAAGATGAAGATCAGCCAGACGTTGTTGACCTCCCAGACGGGGGCCATGGCGTGGTCGATGAGCCACCTGGGACGTCTGCCGCGTTCCGCACCTCCGGCCGTCAGGTCCCAGAAGCCGGCTCCGTAGTCGGTGCCGCCCGCGCAGGCGTAAGCGGTCACTGCGAGCAGCAACACGACGGCGATGAGGTCGGCGGTCATGGTCGGCCGTCCTCGGACGGTGTGGCCCCGCTGCCGCCGGCTGCGCCGTCGCCGGCAGGTACGGGTGACCGCGGCCCGTAGGGGCTGTCCGCCTCCGGACCCTCGGCAAGGTGCCCGGCCGCCTGTTGTTCGTCGGCGAGCCGCCAGCGGGTACGCATCTTGAGCAGGACGGCGAGAAGCGAGCCGAAGATGAACACGTAGACCACGATCACGACGCAGAGCATGATCCACAGGGTGGTCGAGCGGGTCGAGGTCACTGCCTCGGCGACCTTCATGTTCTGGTAGACGATCCAGGGTTGGCGTCCCACTTCGGTGGCGATCCAGCCGCATTCGACGGCCACCACGGAGGCGACGCCCGCGCAGGCCGCGCCGCGGTAGAACCACTTGGAGGCGGGGAGCCGGCGGTGTCGCAGCCAGACCAGGCCGTACCAGAGCGCGAGCAGTACCAGTACGGACCCGATCACGACCATGAGGTCGAAGGCCCAGTGCGCGATCGTCGCCTGAGTCGCCGTCGGGCGTTGGTCCGCCGGGACCGACGTCAGGCCCACCACCTTCGTGTTCGGGCTGAAGCCTGCCAGGATGGAGTCGAGCAGTGGGACCTTGATGCCGCCCGACACGGATCCGTCCGGGTTCAGGCGTCCGAACAGGTACTCGGGGACCCGGGTGTCGGTCTTCCACACGATTTCCATGGCGGCGAACTTCACCGGCTGCTTGTGGAACACCGACCGGGCGATGGAGTCGCCCAGAATGAACTGCACCGGTGTGACCACCGCGGCAATGGTGAAGGGAACGGTGAACCCGAGCCGGTGGTAGTGATCGCGGCGCCCGCGCAGCCAGCCCACGGCGTAGACGCCGGCCACCATGTAGCCCGCGGTCAGCAGCATCGCGACGACGAAGTGCCAGTACTGCGGCCCGAACATCGGGGTGAAGATTGCCTTCCAGATGTTCACGTCCACCGGGTTGCCCTCGGCGTCGAGGGAGAACCCCTGCGGGGTGTTCATCCAGGAGTTGGCGGCCAGGATGCCGAACGCGCCGAGCAGTGCGGCGGCCGGGAGCGGCAGCCCGAGCAGGAAGTGTGTGCGGGGCTTCAGCCGCCGCCATCCGTAGAGATAGATGGCGATGAGCACCGCTTCAAGGAAGAACGCCCATGCCTCGACACCGAATCCGATCCCGAAGACGTCACCCCACCTGCCCATCAGTCCCGGCCAGAGCAGGCCGAACTCGAAGGAGAGCACCGTGCCGGTGACCACTCCGACCGCGAACTGCACCGCCATGACGGCCGACCAGCGCCGGGCCAGCAGGAGGGCGGTGGAGTCGTTCCTTCGCAGCCCGAGGTAATGCATCACCAGGGTGATGAGGGGGAGCGCAACGCCGAGGGGCACCAGGATGATGTGCGAGGCCAGCGTGAAGGCCATGAGCTGCCGGGCCGGCAGCAGTTGGGCCGGGGCGTCCGCGAGCATGTGGACCGAGGTGTGCATCGTCGCCTTCGCTGTTCGGTACCTTCAGGGAAGGTCAGCCGCCGGTGGCGAAGCCGGGGAACAGGGTCATCCCGCCGTCGACGTAGAGAGTCGTCCCGACCACGTAGTCCATGAGGTCGGACGCGAGCGCGACGACGGCGTGGGCGATGTCCTCGGGGTCTCCGATCCGGTTGTAGGGGATCAGCTTCAGCAGGTCCTCGCGCGCCTCGGCAGTCTCCCAGGCGTCGCGGTTGATAGGTGTCTGGATGGCTCCGGGGGCGACAGCGTTGACCCGGATCTTGTGCGGCGCCAGCTCCTGGGCCAGCGTCTCCATCATCATCTGGACGCCGCCCTTGGACGAGGCGTAGTTGACGTGGCCCGCCCACGGGATGAGCTGGTGCACCGAACTCATGCAGATGATCTTCCCGGCGGAGCAGGACACCTCCGGTACGACCCCTCGGCGTCGGAACTCCTTGGTCGCCTCCCGGGCGCACAGGAACTGGCCGGTGAGGTTGACGTCGAGCACCTTCTGCCACTGTCCGAGAGTCATCTCGGTGAACGGGGCGTCACGCTGGAGGCCCGCGTTGGCGACCAGGATGTCGATCGTCCCGAACTCCTGGACCATGCGGTCCATCATGGCCGTGACCTGGTCCTCCTGGGACACGTCCGCTTCGTAGGCGACCGCGCGTACCCCGCACGAGGTGATCTCCTCCACCACCTCTTCGGCGGCGTCACGGTCGGCCACGTAGTTCACGACCACATCGGCGCCGGCCCGGCCCAGTCCGATGGCGGTGGCCTTGCCGATGCCCGAATTGGCGCCGGTGACCAGGGCCTTCTGGCCCTTCAGCAGACTCTGCGGAATCACACCCTGCGGTACGCCCACGGTGGAAGTCATGACGCCCTGCCTCCTCGCTGCGCGGCTCCGGTCCGACGCCTGGCCGCAGCCGGCCTGGCACGGGCGTCACGCAACCATCGGCCGCAGGGCAGCGGCGAGTCCGAAAAGCCGCCATTGGACTGTTGGGTGGAGCATCTTCACCCGGTGGGACCAGTGGCGCCGCCCGTCAGCCCAACCGATCCACGAGGTGGTCACCGACGCGCAGGGCATTGGCGATGGCCGTCAAGGAGGGGTTGACCGCGCCGATGCTCGGGAAGAAGCTCGTGTCGACGACATACAGGTTGTCGAGGTCATGGGCCTTGCAGTTGACGTCCAGGGCGGAGGCGGCAGGGTCGGTGCCGAACCGCACGGTGCCCGCCTGGTGGGCGGTGGCACCGATCGGCATGCCCTTGTGGAGATAGATGCTGTGGGACAGCAGCCGGTGCTCATGCATGCCCAGGTGCCCGAGCATTTGCTGGAGTTTGTGCCGCAGCCGCTTGAGACCCTCGATGTTGTTCTTCTCGTCGAGTGCGAGGTGGATTCGCGCGTCGCCGTCGAGAGTGACCCGGTTGCCGGGCAGCGGTAGGTCCTCGCCGCACAGCCAGAAGTCGACGGCGTGATGCGCCAGTACTTCGAACGGCATGTCCGGGGCTGCCGCACCGGCCCACCGTGGGGCTTCGCCGTGGATCTGCTCGGCGTCCGACTTGCCCAGCATCTGGATGCCGCCCAAGGGGAAGTCCCAGTCGTCCGCGCCGAGGTACCAGTCGTTCACTGCCAGGGTCTTCTGGAACTGCGTGTCATTGGGTTCCTTCGACACGGCCATCAGTGCCAGGTTGTTGTGCCGCATGTAGTGGCGGCCGATCACATCGGAACTGTTCGCCAGACCGGCGGGATGGCGCTCGTTGGCCGAAGCCAGCAGCAGAGCGGCGGAGTTGACCGCCCCGCAGGAGACGACCACGATGTCGGCCGCGAACCGTACCTCCGAGCCGTCGGCGAGCCTGCCGATGACCGCGTTGACGCTGCGTCCCGTCGGATCGGTCTCCAGCCGGACCACCTGCGTGTTGGTGATCATCTCGACGTTGGGGTGCCGCAGAGCAGGGTCCACACAGATCACCTCGGCGTCGGACTTGGCGCGCACCATGCACGGAAAGCCGTCCACCCGGTTGCACCGGATGCAGACGCTGGAGTGCGTGGCCCGTCCGACGCTGTCCTGGCTGAGGTTGACGCCGATCGGAAGATGGAAGGGGTGCAGGCCACGCTTCTGGAGATCGTCGCTCAACTGCTGGATGCGTGGTTCGTGTTCCACGGGCGGATGAGCGTACTGCGCGCTCGCCGCACCCTCCGTCGGATCCTCTCCGTGCCGGCCGTGCACGAGGTACAGGTGCTCGGCCTGCGTGTAGTACGGCTCCAGGTCCTCGTACCGGATCGGCCAGGCCGGCGAGACGCCGCCGTGATGACGGAGTTCACCGAAGTCCTCGGGCCGCAGCCGGAACAGCGCCGCGCCGTAGAACTTGGTATTCCCGCCGACGTAGTAGTTGACCTCCGGCGGGAATTCGGTGCCGTGCTGATCCAACCAGAACTCCGGGGCCCGGTACTTCCCCTTGACGAACACGGCGGTGGAGTCCCAGTTGTCCCGCTCGCGCGGCAGGTAGTCGCCGCGTTCGATGAGGAGCACCCGTTTACCGGAGGGTGCGAGCCGGTGGGCGAGGGTGCCGCCGCCGGCTCCGGTGCCGATGATGATGACGTCGTAGTGAGGGACGTCGCCCACGGCGACCACCGTCCTTGCGCTCACGGCCCCGCCGCGGAGACAGGACCTGTCACTCCGTGCTGCGGAGTCCCTGCGTTCCCACCCATTCGAACGTATCCGCCCTTCCGTTGATTGGCGACCGGACGGGTGACCGCAGCATGCACCGCGGTCACAGCACGGCGATCGGGTTCACGGGAGAGCCCGTCGCTCCGTGCAGCCGCAGAGGTGCGATCACACACAGAAAGTCCCAGCGGCCCGCATTCGCGCAGACCGGGGCCAGCTCCTCGAACTGCAGGTAGTCCATCAGATGCACGCCCATGGCATGCATGGCCAGCACGTGTACGGGGAACGCGACGTCGGCCACTGCGCTGGGTGCGGTGTCATTGTTGCCGTCACCGCCCAGGACGGACACCTCCCGCTCGGCCAGGAACCCCAGGGCGGTCGGGTGGAGGCCGGCCCGTGCCTGCGCCGCGTTCCACGCGCCGAGCTCTTCGCGACGGCGACGGTGCCCCACCCGGACGAGCAGGATGTCCCCGGGGCCGACCCTGACCCCTTGCGCGGCCTCTGCAGCCGTCAGCTCGCCCGCTGTCACATGGTCGCCGGGTTCCAGCCAGGGCACGCCGCGCAGCCGAGGGATGTCCAGCAGAACGCCACGGCCGACAATGCCGTCCCGGACCAGGTCCACGGTCAGTGCAAGGGCGCCCTCGGGTGTCACGCTGCTCGCGGACACCCCGTTGTACAGCTCGCCGTTGTACAGCACGTGGCAGAGGGCGTCGAGATGGCTGTCCGCGTCCCCGTGCACGTTCATGGCGATGCGGTCCACGGCGAAGTGCAGCCCGTCCGCCCCGATGTCACCGGTGTCGGGTCCAGTCATCCGGTGGACCGCCGGCTCGGGGTTGTCCGGGCCTGGCCGGGTCTCCACCGGCGCGGCCAGGGACACCGTGCGCCCGGACCGCACCTCCGCGGCGGCCGCTACGACGCGCTCGGGCGTCAGGTGGCGGAGCGCACCACGCGGATCGTCGGTGCGCGTCGCGTCGCGCAGTCGTTCGTAGAGCGCCCGGAACTCGTCCGAGGTCACCTGCGCCGATGCCTCCTGCGGCGTCATGCGGATCCCCATGGGGTGAGTCCCCAGCGGAGCACATGGCTGTTGCCAGGCTCCAGGACGGTGAGATCGGTGCCGCTGCGAAACGCGTCCGCCGGACAGGACATGGCCTCCACCGCGACGCCGCGGCGCCGGCGTTCGGGCTCGGCCAGCGTGTCGCCGGTGTACACCTGCACATACCGGGTGCCCACGCCGAGCCACAGATCGACACCGTGCAGCCCCGAGGGGTGTGCCAGACGGACGTGGGCGTGGCCGTCGGCGTCGCGGCCGAGTCCGGTGAATGCGGAGTCCAGTTGCAGATCACCGATGGGCCGCGGGGTGCGGAAGTCGTACACAGTGCCGTCGACCGGCTCATGGCCGGCAGGCAGGCCCCTGTCGTCGGTACACAGCCGGTAGTCAGCGGCAACGGTCAACAGCGCGGTGTCGACCAGGTCGGTGCCGACCGTCAGATAGGGATGCTGCCCCACACCGTAGGGAGCGGCTGTGTCACCCACGTTGGTGGCGGAGATGACGACATCGAGCCCGTCGGGACCCAATCGGTATCCGGCGACCACCTCCAGCAGGAAGGGATAGCCCGGTTGCGGATGGAGCGTGGTGCCGGCCCTCACCGCGTCGTCGCTGCGGGCGAGCAGCCGCCACGGGGTCCAGCGGAGCAGTCCGTGGATCGCGTTGTGCTTCTCCGGTTCGCTCAACGGGAGTTGCAGGTCTTGGCCGTCGAAGCGGTACCTGCCGCCGTCGACCCGGTTGGGCCACGGGACGAGAAGTTGCCCTCGCCCGCCGGTGACGGGCGAGTCGGCGGTGAACCCGTCCAGCAGCGGTCGGTCGTGGGCCTCGTAGTGACGCAGGGCTGAGCCCAGTTGGACCACGACGGCCCGCTGCTCGCCGAAACGCAGCTCCCACTGCTCGCCTGTCGGGCTGAGGGACGTTGATCGCTCCTGCGGCGGTGCCGCGCGGTCGGTGGCCGCTCCGGCCGGCGAGCTCTTCCCGGCGGGCTCCTTGCGCAGCAACGACAGCACGGCATCGACGACGGCCTCCGGCGGCTGGTCGATCTCCACCACCAACGGGTGCTCCTCCGGCTCCGGTTCCTCGAAATCGGCGAACTGGCTGTCCAGGAGTGCGGCCGGGAAGAAGTGGCCGCGCCGGGTGGCCAGTCGACTGCGGATCAGCTCGTGTGAACCGCGCAGGTACACCAGACGGACGCCGGGGCGTCCGGCGCGGAGGTGGTCACGGTAGGCGCGCTTGAGTGCGGAACAGCCGACGACGGCCGGGCGCCGTGCCGCGATCTCACCGTCCATCCAGGCGCCGATGGCCTCCAGCCATGGCTGCCGGTCCGCATCGGTCAGAGCGTGACCGGCCGCCATCTTGGCGCGATTGGCCTCGTTGTGGAACTCGTCCGCGTCCTGGTACGGCCGGCCGAGCCTCTCTGCCAGGAGTGTCCCCACCATGGTCTTGCCCGACCCCGACATGCCGACGACGAGCACCAGCTCTGTCGTGGCGTCGGCGGCCGACTGGTGCGTCACGGCCTCGGGCGCAGCCGGCCACCGCCGCAGCCGCCCCTTGCAGCACCGTGTGATGCCGTTCCCGTGCCTGCCACGTGAATCGTCATGGCGTATGCCTCCGTGTCGCGCGGTCGGTCCGCCGGGTGTTCCCGTGAGGCAGATCGGATACCTCCAATCTCGGCCACCTCGCCCCAGGGCGCACCTCGGCTGCCGGGAGGGGCCGCCCAGGGCACGGCGAGCGCTGTGGCCCGTGAGCAGCGCCGCCGGCCCTGGTTGCGGGCTCGTCGGCAGTCCGGCGCAGCGGACCTGCCCGGACGAGGCAGCGGCGGTGGCTGCCCCCGCGCCGCGGGGTCCGTCCCGGTCCGGTGGAGACCCTCAGGAATGCGACCGGCCCCCTCCGCATCAACCTCGCCCAGTCCGCGGTAGGGGATATTGCCGGCAGGGCGGCCCGGCCAAGGGGGATTCCGGCACCGGTGGTCGAGGCGGCCGGGGGCCCTATTCGTGCTGCGCACTTCCAGAAGCCGAATCGCGGGCGGCGGCGCGCAGTCGCCTGCCCCGTTCGCCGAGCGTCCACTTGATCGGGATCAGCACTGCCCACCACAGCTTCGCGCCCGTCGGGGACACGAAGGCGAGCGGCACGGCGATGGCGAAGACCAGCGCTGTCGCGGCAAGATCGGCCGCGTCGTTGCGGGCGACGCGATCGGGCAGCTGCGCGCCGGCCAGCCAGGGGCGCTTCCACACCGCGATCGTCAAGGCGAGTTGGGTGATTCCCATGACTGCGACGGCGCCGGAGTAGACGGCCACCGACTGGGGCATGTCCCCGTACTCGGCCAGCAGGGTAGTGGGGAAGGGCATCAGGGCGATCAGTGCGAGGCTCAGCAGTCCCAGCCTGATGACGGCTCCGTCCACCCTCTCCACGTACTGGAAGATCTGGTGGTGGCCTCGCCAGAACGCCGCGATGACAAGAAAGCTGAGCGCATATGCCCACACGCTGGGCACCACCTCCCCCAGCGCCTCTTCGAAACGGGCGGTGTCCAGACCGGCGGGCAGTGCGATGTCCAGCGCCAGCAGTGTCATCGCGATGGCGAAGACGCCGTCCGAGAGGGCGACGAGTCGGACTGCGCTCCCCTCGTCGTCCCTCACTCCCTGGTGACTTTTCACGCTGCCCCACCTTAGGGACAAAGGACCTTGAATACCGTGATGACGCGTCTCGACCAGGAGGTCTCTCCCCGACGATGCACAGAGCGTCAAGCCCTCCGGGCGGGCACGAGCACGCCGGGGTTGAGGATTCCGGCGGGGTCCAGTGCGGTCTTGGCGGCGGTCAGCGCGGCGGCGAACGGGTCCGGGCGCTGGGCGTCGTACCAGGGGCGGTGGTCGCGTCCGACCGCATGGTGATGGGTGATGGTGCCGCCGTTGTCGGCGATCGCCGCGGAAACGGCTGCCTTGATCTCGTCCCACTGGGCGACGGTGCTGCCCCAGCGGCCGGGCGCGTAGACCCCGAAGTACGGTGCGGGTCCGTCCGGGTAGACGTGGGTGAACCTGCAGGTCACCACCCCGTCCTGGCCGGTGACCTTGACGATGGCGTCACGGGCCGCCTGCGTGACGGCATGGTGAAGGTCTTCGTACCGGTCCCACGTGCACGCCGTCTCGAAGGTCTCGGCGATCACCGAGTGCCGGGCGAGCGCGTCGCGCTGATAGGGCATGCGCAGGAAGGAAGAACGCCACGTGTCGCCGGCGCTCTCCTCGGCGGACCCGGCGACGATCTCACCACCGTGGTCCCGGCACAGTTCCTCGGCCCGGTCAAGTGACGTGCGCACCGGGTGGTCCGCCGACTCGAACCCCAGGATCAGCACGCCGCCCTCAACGGCGACGCCTGCGTTGATCAGCGCTTCGGCGGAATCGAGCAGCCGGCAGTTCGCCGGGTGCAGCCCGCTCTGCGCGATCGCCCTGGTGGCCGCCACGGCCGACGTGTAGTCGGCGAAGTGCACGGATGCCCTTGCGCGCCAGCGGGGCCGTTCCTGCAGGCGCATCCACGCCTCGGTGATGACGCCCAGGGTGCCTTCGCTGCCGAGGAAGAGCCGGTCGGGCGAGGGGCCCGCCCCGGAGCCCGGCAGCCGTCGCGATTCGCTGGTCCCGCTCGGGGTGACGACACGCATCGACTCGACCATGTCGTCGATATGGGTGCGCAGCGTCGCGTAGTGGCCGCCCGCCCGGGTTGCCAGCCAGCCGCCCAGGGTGGAGTACTCGAACGACTGCGGGAAGTGCCGCAGGGTCAGACCGGACGGCCGGAGCTGGTCCTCCAGGTGCGGGCCGAACACGCCCGCCTGGATGCGCGCCGCCCGGCTCACGGGGTCGATCTCCAGTACCCGGTCCAGTCGCTGGAGGTCGATGGTGACCGCAGCGCGGTCGTCGTCGAACCGGGGCTCGATTCCGCCCACGACCGAACTGCCGCCGCCGTAGGCGATCGCGGCGATCCCGTCGCGGGCACACCAGTCGAGCAGGTCGACCAGGTCGCTTTCCCGCCGCGGCCGGGCCACCAGATCGGGCGCGTGGCGCAGGTCCCCGTGCAGGTTGCGCACCACGTCCCGGAACGCTTTGCCATGTGCGTGTCCGGCCCGGTCGGCCGGGTCGGCGGAGCAGAGGTCCGCGAGCGCGGCGGGGGCGGAGACCCGGGGAGCGGACAGTCCGAGCGCGGAGACGTCCGGTGGTTCATGGCCCGTCAGGTCGCCGGGCGACAGCATCCGAACCCTGGCCAGCAGAGCCTCCAACTCCGCTCCGGCCAGTGCCTCTTCGACCTTGCCCCAGCCCCACCATGACCGTGTCATCGCCACACCTCTCGAATTGACTGATGGGTAAATTACTCTCCAGTCACACCGGGCGCTAGAGTGGTCGCGTGAACAAGGCCGGAACCAAGGGCGTCGCCCGCGCCGATCGGGAACAGCAGATCATCGGCATCGCGATCGAGGAGTTGGGCAAACGGGGCCACGCCCGGGCGTCCGTGGTCGACATCGCCCGCCGCGCGGGCATTTCCAAGCCGCTGATCTACGGCTACTTCGGTTCCAAGGACGGCCTGTATCTGGCCTGCCTGCGCCATGTCGGTGACCTGCTGGTCGAAGCCGTCGACGCCGCTCAGGCCCGCAGCGGCTCGGCCGATCACGCCCTGGACACCCTCGCCGCAATCTTCGACGCGGTCGGCCCGTGCCGCTACGCCTGGTCCGTGCTCTACGACCCGACTCTTCCGCCCGCCGGCGAGATCCACGACGCCGCGATGCACTACCGAAGCAGGCTCGCCGGTATCGGCGCCTCGGGCAGCACACAGCTCCTCACCCACGCGGGCCACCGCGACCCGCTCGACCACGCTTTCCTCAACCACATCTGGCAGTACGCCGTTACCGCTGTCATGCGGTGGTGGATCGACCACCCCGAACAGTCCCCTGCGGACATGACGGCTCGCTGTGCACGCGTGCTGTCCGCTCTGGACCCGGGAAATCGCCTTCCCATTACGCGAAGCTGACGGGGCACGGGGCGCCAGGCAGGGATGGCTCCCCTCCCGGAGCGTCTCGTAACCGAGGCCGAGACGCTCCATGACACCGGCTGGGAAGTTGCTGACCACGACATCGGCGCCGCGCACCAGCTCTTGGACGGCCGCCAGGCCCTCCTCGGTGCGGGTTTCGATGCTGATGCTCCGCTTGTTGCGGTTGATCGACAGGAAAATTGGCCGCGACGCAGGCCGCTGATGTCTCCGACGCCGTGTGGGTGACAATGACGCCGTGGAGCCAACCAGTCGGATCATCGTTGCCTTGGATTGTGACAACCGCCGAGCGGCTGACGAAGTCGTCGACCGGCTGGGAGATGAGTGTCGCTTCTACAAGGTCGGGACGGAGCTGCTCACGGCGGCCGGGCCGGACCTGATCGAGCGTCTCGTAGCCAGGGGCAAGGAGGTCTTCCTGGACCTGAAGCTCTTCGAGATCCCGAACTCCGTGGCCGGCGCGGTCCGTGCCGCCGGCGCTCTGGGTGTCTCCATGGTGACCGTCCACAGTATGGGCGGCACGGGCATCATGTCCGCCGCTGTCGCCGCGGCCCGCGACTTTCCACGCCTTCGCGTGCTGGCTCTGACCGTCGTCACCAGCATGACGAGCTCCGATCTCGCGGACATCGGCGTCACCGGCTCGACCTCGACCGAGGAACAGGTGTTGCGGCTGGCCCGGCTGGCACAAGGCGCTGGTTGCCACGGCGTGATCGCATCGCCGCAGGAAGCCGGGCCGCTGCGTGGTGTGCTGGGAGCCGGCGCCCTGATCGTCACGCCCGGAGTGGCGCTTCCTGGTGAGTCCGCAGGCGAGCACGCCCGGCCCGGCACACCGCGTGCTGCCGTTGCCGCTGGTGCGTCACATGTCGTCGTGGGCCGGACGGTCACCCGTGCCGCGGACCCGGCGGCCGCGTTCCGGCTCGTCCGCGCCAACCTGGTGCAGTGATCGGATGCCCTTCCCGCTGCGGGTGTGATCGCGTTCGCCCGGGTCTGGATGGAACCGGCCAAAACCTCCTGCCGGAGATCCGAGCACCACGGGCCCTTCTCCGTACAGCCGTTGACGCCCGCGTGCGGCGAATGGCATCGTTCCCATGTGGGATCGATGCCACGCCGTCGCGCCCACCGGCGCGGGAAGGAACCCGAGCCGTGCCCGTCACCCGGATAGCCGACGACGTCCTGCGTTATGAAGACACCTGCCATGTCTACGTCCTGAAGAGCGGTCGGGAGGCCGTTCTCATCGACTTCGGCGACGGACGGGTCCTGGACGACCTGTCCGACCTCGGGGTCGACCGGATCACCGACGTCCTGGTCACCCACCACCACCGCGACCAGGTGCAGGGACTCCACCGGGCCGCGCGGGCCGGCATCCGCATCTGGGTGCCGCCGGTCGAACGCGACCTGATCGAGTCCGTCGACGAACACTGGCGCACCCGCCCGCTCGACAACGACTACGACGTCCGCCAGGACCGCTTCTCCCTCCTCAACCAGGTGCCGGTGTCCGGCACCGTCGCCGAGTACCGCACCATCCGTTACGGCGGGTACGACATCCACACGCTGCCGCTGCCCGGCCACACCGTCGGCTCCGTCGGCTACCTGGTGACCGTCGGCGGGCGGCGGCTCGCCTTCACCGGAGACCTCGTCCACGGAGAGGGCCGGCTCTGGTCGCTGGCCGCCACCCAGTGGGCGTACACCGGATTCCACCCCAACGCCGGGATGGAAGGCGCCGCCGCCACCGTCCTGTCCTGCCTGCAACTCCTCGACCACGAACCGGCGATGCTGCTCCCCTCGCACGGGCAGCCGGTCACCGACCCGCCCGCCGCCGTCGCCCGGCTGAGGACACATCTGCAGGAACTCATCGACATGCGGCGCGCCACCCCGTGGGAGCCCGAGCGGCTGCTCACCCACCCGTGGAAACCGGTCACCCCGCACCTGCTGCGCAACACCACCAGCATGGCCAACTCCTACGCGCTGCTCTCCGACAGCGGCACCGCCCTCCTCATCGACTTCGGCTTCGACCTCACCACCGGGCTGCCCGGCGGCCACGACCGCTCCTCGCGCCGCCCGCTGCTCGCCTCCGTCGAGGCACTCCGGCGCGACCACGGGATCGACCGGGTCGAGGTGGCGCTGCCCACGCACTACCACGACGACCATGTCGCCGGGTTCAACCTCCTGCGCGAGGTGCACGGCACCGAGGTCTGGTCGCCTGGCCACATCGCACCGGTCCTCGCCGCGCCGACCCGCTGGGACCTGCCCTGCCTGTGGTACGACCCGATCCCCGTCGACCGCGTACTGCCCGACGCGGGCGCCGTGCGCTGGCGCGAGTACGAGATCGGCGTACACGAACTGCCCGGCCACACGCTCTACGCG
Organism: Streptomyces sp. NPDC006283; assembly: GCF_040613325.1. Taxonomy (NCBI): domain Bacteria; kingdom Bacillati; phylum Actinomycetota; class Actinomycetes; order Kitasatosporales; family Streptomycetaceae; genus Streptomyces; species Streptomyces sp. NPDC006283. Next base: position 29,971 of record NZ_JBEXRZ010000035.1, read on the forward strand.
GCGGCCTACTCCTTCGTCGCCGACGGCCGCCGGGTGATCGCCACCGGCGACCAGCAGAACACCGCCTGGTCGCCGGAGGGCGGGCAGCCCGAGCTCCTCAACTACCAGTACCGCAACCGCTTCCGCATCGACGACTTCGTCCGCAGCGCGGAGCTGTACCGACGCCTGCGCCCGGAGCTGATGATCAGCGGGCACTGGTTCCCGTACGAGGTGACCGACGGCTATCTCGACATGCTGCTGGAGCAGGGCGAGCGTCTCGCCCGGCTGCACCGGGAGATACTGCCCCGCGAGGTCGACTTCGAGGCCGAGGGGTTCGGGGCCCGGATCAGCCCGTACCGCAGTACGCCCGCGCCGGGCGGCACCGTCGAGCTGACCGTGGAGGTCCGTAATCCCTTCCCTGAGGCCGAGTTGGCCCTCCTGCAGCTCGTCGTACCGCCGGGCTGGGACGCGGAGCCGCCGGTGCGCGAGGTGAAGCTGGCCGGGCGGGAGGTTGCCGAGACCCGGTTCGCGCTGCGCGTGCCGCGCCATGCCCCGGCGGCCGAACGGATGCGGGTGGCGGTGGACATGACGGTGGGCCGGATGGCGTTCGGACAACAGGCGGAAGCGCTGGTGAGCGTGCGATGAGCGGGACGGACAGCAGAATGCTCGACGGGACGGCCGGCGACGGGACAGGCATGACGGCCGACGTGACGACGGGTGCGGTACGGGTCCGGTACGCGGGCGGCGGCGTGGTGGAGGCCGAGGCGGACCGCTGGCGGATGACCGTCGCCGCCGACGGGCAGACCGCACGGCTGTACGCGCGCGACGGCGCCACCGCGCACCATCCGGTCGAACTCCAGTTGCCCGGGGCTCTGGACCGCACCGACCGCTCCGACGAGACCCTGTCCGTCGAGGCGCCCGAGCTCGAGCCGGCGGGCCGGTGGCCGGTCGTCACCGTGCGGCGGCGCAGCAGCGCCTGGCTCCGGGCGTGCACTCGTGTCGAGTGCACGCCGGAGGGGCCGGTGTTCACATGGGAAGTGGAGGGCGAGGGCGCGCTCCGGCAGAGCCTGCTGCTCGGCCAGCGGGCCGCGTACGGAGGGCGCGGCGGCGGCCTGCGGCCCAGCGGGCACGCCTGGCACACTCTGTTCACCCCGAATCCGGGACCGCCGCGCCGACTCACCCGTGGCGCAGGCGAGAGCGCGGCCGTCGGGGCGTACGGTGACGCACGGCCGGGCCGCGGCCACTGGTTCTTCACGCCCGCGCCGCTTGTCCTCGCCCTGACCGAGGACCGACTCGACGACACCGCCGACCCGGCCGGCGCCCAGGCGCCGCACGGCTGGTGGACTCTCGGCCTGGGCGCACCCGTCCGGGATCTCACCTTCACCGAACTCACCTATGCGCCTTCCGACGGGGGCTTCCACCTCGCCCTCGCCTACGAGGGGCACACCCGCGTCGACGGCCTCCACCGCTCGCCCTCGGTGATGGTCTCCCCCGGCCATCCGGACCCGTACGCGGGGCTGCGCGCCCACCGCGCCTGGCTGGAGGAGCGGGGTTGGTCCGCCCGGCCGCGCACCGCACCAAAGGAGCGGCCCGCGTGGTGGACGGAGCCGATGTTCTGCGGCTGGGGGGCCCAGATGGGCCGGTCCCGGGAGACCGGCCGGTCCGCACCGTCGCTCAGCACCCGGGCCGAGTACGACACCCATCTGGCGCACCTCCGGTCCCGGGGACTCGTCCCCGGGACCGTCGTCATCGATGACAAGTGGCAGGAGCAGTACGGGAGCTGGCGTCCTGACCCGGCCGCCTGGCCGGACCTGGGCGGCTGGATCGCGGACCACCACGCGGGCGGCCGCCGGGTCCTGCTCTGGTGGCGGGCCTGGGCGATCGAGGGCGTACCCGACGAGCTGTGCGTCCGAACCGCCGACGGCCGCCCGGTCGCGCTGGACCCGGAGCACCCGAAGGCCCGTGACCTGCTGGCCGGGAACATCCGGCGGATGCTCTCCCGGGACGGGCTGGACGCCGACGGACTGAAGATCGACTTCACCGCCGACACCCCCACCGGCGAAGCGCTGTCGGGGCACGGCGAGTTGTGGGGCATCGCCCTGCTCCACCGCTATCTGGAGATCGTGTACGAGGCGGCGAAGGCGGCCAAGCCGGACGCGCTGATCGTCACGCACACCCCCCACCCGGCGTTCGCCGGCGTCACCGACATGATCCGGCTCAACGACATGATCCGGCTCGACGACCCCGACCCGTACGCGCCCGTCGTCCCACAGATGCGGCACCGGGCCGCGGTGGTGAACGCGGCCTGCCCCGGGCTGCCCGTCGACACCGACGACTGGTGCGCCCCCGACCGCGATCAGTGGCGCGCGTACACCGCGGTGAAGGACCAGCTCGGGGTGCCCGCCCTCTACTTGAGCACACATGTGGACCGTACGGGCGAGCCGTTGGAAGACATCGACTACGCTGCGTTGCGTCGCCTGTGGGCGCGATGGCAGGGGCGCGTGCGGAACGCGGCAGCGGGGGACACAGGAGGGACGGCCTGATGGCGAACGGTGCGGCGGTGCGCGGCGGCAGCAGCGGGAGCAACGGCAGGCGGGCACGGGCGACGCTGCGTGATGTCGCCGAGGCCGCCGGCACCTCGCGGTCGACCGCCTCCCGCGCTCTCGGCGGGCACGGCTACGTCGCCGACCACATCAGGGAGCGGGTCCAGGCCGCGGCCGAACGCCTCGGCTACGTCCCGGACGTCTCGGCCCGCACGCTCAAGGGCCGCGGCAGCGGACTCGTCGGCGTACTCGTCTCCGACCTGCGCAACCAGTTCTACGCGGAGCTGGCCGCGGGCGTCGAGCACACCCTGTCCGCCGCCGGGTACCAGATGGTTCTCGTCGACGACCACAGTGACGACGAGCGCGCCGCCGCCGGAGCTCGGGCCTTCCTGGCGATGCGCGCCGACGGCGTGCTGCTCACCCCGGTGGGACGCACGGCCACCGAGAACCTGGTGGGCCACGGCGTGCCGGTGGCGGAGATGGACCGCAGATCCGGAGTACGCGGCTGCGACGTGGTCTCCATCGACAACGAACGCGGTGCCCGTCTGGCCGTGGAGCATCTGATCGCCCTCGGCCACCGGGACATCGGCATCGTCGTCGACGAAACCCAGTGGGACACCGGTCGCAACCGTCTCAAAGGTTACCGGGCGGCGCTGAGGGACGCGGGCCTCGCGACGCCGCGCCGCCATGTGCTGGACCTGAGCCGGAGCGAGGGCGTCGGCGACCAGCGGACGCAGCTGACCGCGTTCTTCGACGGCAATTCCGCTGTCACCGCAGTCTTCGCGGCCAACAACGTCATGGCCGAACTGGTCTGGCAGGAGCTCAAGCGCCGGGGTGCCGATGTGCCCAGCAGCTGCTCGCTGGTCTCCTTCGACGACCTGGCCTGGATGAAGATGGTCGAGCCGGGCGTGACCGCCGTGCGGCAGCCGGTGTTCGACCTCGGTGGGCGCGCGGCCGAGCTGCTCCTTGCCCGGATAGGGCGGGACGACGCGGGACGGGCCGGTTCCGTGGTCCTGGAGCCGGAACTCGTGGTGCGTGGCTCCACCGTGGCGCCGAAGGGCTGAGCGGGCCGCCGAAGCCGACCGCGACGCCTGCCCGGGTGAGACCGCCGCACCGATGAGAGGTCTGGCAGAGCCGGCGTCTCTCATCGGCAGCGAAGCCGGTAAATCGTTCATTCCAGGCCGTAGTTGGCCCTTCCCGACGCCCTGAGCGCCGGCTTCCTCGCGCTGTCCGTTCGTGCGAAGGATTCCTGTCGATCGACGGTCCGAAAACCGTTGACCGTTGGACATGTTGTGGTTACGTTCTCACGTGGGATCGATGCCACACGGTGGGACGCCGGGAGCGAGCCGCAGGTCTCCCCGCCCTCGTGTCCAGGACACGGAACAGGCATCGACCGCCCCCGTGTAGCCGGCCGCTCAAAGGAGAGAAGATGGCGGCACCACCCCAGCGCATACGCCGCAAGGCGACGGGACTCGTCGCGGCATTCGCCCTGCTCCCGGCCCTGACCGGCTGTGGCGGCGTGAGTCTGGCGGACACCTCGGACTCGACGTTTCACCACCATGGGCTTCGGTCTCGCCGACGCCCTCGCCACCGACCGTATGGAGTCCGCCCGCAAAGCCCTCAAGGGCCTGGACGTGAAGGTCAACGAAGGCGCCTTCGACCCGCAGCAGTTCCTGTCCGCGGTCGCCGCCGGCGACGCGCCCGACGTGGTCCGCATGGAACGCACCCTGATCGGCGGCTACGCCGCGCGCGGCGCACTGCTCCCGCTGACCGACTGCCTGAAGCGCGAGAACATCGACACCGGCGACTACTACCGCACCGCCATCGACGAAGGCTCCCTCGACGGCACCGTCTACGCACTGCCCGACTCCTACGACAGCCGGCTGCTGCTCACCAACGACAAGGTGCTCAAGGAGAACGGCACCAACGCCGCCGAGCTCTCCACCGCCGACTGGAAGGGTCTGAAAAAGCTCGCCGGCCGGCTCCAGAAGCGCGACGGCAACAAGCTGACCCGGATCGGCTTCGACCCGAAGATCCCCGAGTTCTACCCCCTGTGGGCCAAGGCCAACGGCGCCGACCTGATCAGCGCCGACGGACGCACCGCCGAACTGAACGACCCCAGGGCGGTCGAGGCCCTGGAGTACGCGGTGAGCCTCATCGACACCCAGGGCGGCTGGGGACGGTTCAAGTCACTGCGCGACTCCTTCGACCAGTTCGGCGACCGGAACCAGTTCGCGCGCGGTCAGCTCGGCTCCTATCCGATGGAGGACTGGTACGTGAACGTGCTCGCCGGCACCTCGCCCGACATCGACCTGGTGGCCGATGTCTTCCGCGGCCGCGACGGCAAGCCGCTCAACTGGGCCTCCGGGTACGGCTGGGCGATCCCCAAGGGCACCCGGCACCCCGAGGCCGCCTGCACCTTCGTCAAGACGATGACCTCGACGGAGTCCTGGGTGAGCGCCGCGAAGGCGAAGGCCGAGGAGGTCCGCGCGAGCGGCGCCCCGTACACCGGTGATGTCACCGCCAACATCGCCGCCGACGCGATCATCGAGCGCGAGGTGTGGAAGTCCACCGGCAACAAGGCCTTCGACGACGCCACCAGGATCGTCTTCGACATCTCCCGTGAGGCCTTCACGGTGCCGTCGAACGCGGCCGGCACCGAGTTCAAGAACGCCTGGCAGAGCGCCGTGAACCGGGTCCTGGCCGGTGACGAGACCCCGCAGCAGGCCCTCGACCGGGCCCAGCGCGAGGCCCAGAGCGCCCTCGACCTCGCCAACCAGGGACTGAGGTGAGCCCGGTGCAGAACTCCCTCACGACCCCGGCGAAGAGGCGCACGGCCCGCAGTGGCCGAGCCCGCGAGATCTGGGCCGCGTACGGTTTCATCTCGCCGTGGATCATCGGATTCCTGGTCTTCACGGCCGGCCCGATGGTCGCCAGCCTCTTCCTCTCCTTCACCGACTACGACGGCATCGGCGAAGCGCACAACGTCGGCTTCGACAACTACCGGCAGCTCTTCGAGGACCCGTCGGTCGCCCGGTCCCTGATGAACACCCTCGCCTTCACGGTGCTGCGGGTGCCGCTGTCGATGGCGTTCGCGCTGCTCCTCGCCATGCTGCTGCTGAAGGCCGGCCGCGCCGCCGGGTTCTTCCGCACCGTCTTCTATCTGCCGGTGATGACCCCCTCCGTCGCCGTCGGCATCCTGTTCCTGCTGCTGTTCAACGGCAACGTCGGCCTCGTCAACCACGTCCTCGGCTTCGTCGGCATCGACGGGCCCTCTTGGACCACCGACGGCGCCTGGGTCAAGCCCGGCCTGGTCCTGACCACCCTGTGGTCCGTCGGCTCCACCGTGGTGATCTACTTCGCCGCGCTGAAGAACGTCCCCAAAGACCTCTACGAGGCCGCCGAGCTCGACGGCGTGGGCCGCTGGAACTCCTTCCGGCACGTCACCCTGCCGCAGATCTCCGGCACCCTCTTCTTCACGCTGATCGTCAACACGATCGCCTCGCTGCAGACCTTCACCGAGGCCTACACCGCCTTCTTCGGCAGCTCCAACTCCCAGACGTACAGCAACGACGCGGCCCTGTTCTACGTCGTCTACCTCTTCCAGCAAGCCTTCCAGTACATGCACATGGGATACGCCTCCGCGCTGGCCTGGCTGCTGTTCCTGGTGATCGTCGCCATAACCGTCGTCCAGGCCAAGGTCAGCAAGCGGTTCGTCTACTACGAGGGGGACCAGCGATGACCCAGCTCACCATGCGCCCCGGCACCGACACCGTGGCGGAGCCCGGAAGCACCCCCGCCCCGCGGCCCGGCCGCAGGACCCGGAGCCGCGCGGACGACGGCACCCCTCGGCGGATCCTGCGCGCCCTCGGCCTGCTCGCCGCCTCGGTCGTCTTCCTCTACCCGTTCCTCTGGCTGGTCAGCGCTTCCCTCAAGCCGTCCGAGGACGTCTTCGACAACGTGCTGATCCCGGACGTGTGGCAGTGGGCGAACTACTCCGAGATCTGGACGGCCGTCCCGCTCCTGACCTGGATCGGCAACAGCGTCCTGGTCACCCTGGCAGCCGCGGTCACCGTCACCGTCAGCAGCGCCGTTGTCGCCTTCGGCTTCGCGTACTTCCGCTTCCCCGGCCGCGACGCCCTGTTCGCACTGGTCATCGGCACGATGATGCTGCCGGCCGTGGTCACCATGGTGCCTCAGTACCTGATCTGGAACTGGCTCCACCTGGCGAGCAGTCAGATCCCGCTGTGGGCGCCGAACCTGTTCGGCAGCGCCTTCTACATCTTCCTGCTGCGCCAGTTCTTCCTCGGCCTGCCGCGCGAACTCTTCGAAGCGGCCCGGGTGGACGGCGCCGGCTACTGGACGCTGTTCTGGCGGATCGCGGCCCCGCTGTGCCGGCCGGCCCTCATCGTCACCTTCATCTTCGAGATCCAGGCCGCCTGGACCGACCTCGTGCGGCCCCTGATCTATCTGCGCGACCCCGAGCTCTACACGGTGCCGCGCGGGCTGAAGGCCGTGCTCGACCAGTTCGGCGAGGGCGGGGAGATGCGCTGGGAGATCGTGTGCGCCGCGAGCCTCGTGGTCACCCTGCCCATGATCATCGCCTTCTTCGTCTGCCAGCGGCACTTCACCGACGGCATCGCCACCACAGGAAGCAAGAGCTGACCCTTTCATGACCAGCTATCACGAGCCGGCAGCCATCGGGCGATCGGTACTCGCGCTCGACATCGGCGGCACCAAGCTCGCGGCGGGCGTCGTCCGCGAGGACGGCACCGTGCTGTCGTTCCTGACCGTGCCGACGCGGGTGGAGGAGGGCCCCGACGCCGCCCTGGACCGCCTGTTCACCCTCGGCACGTCCGCGCTGCGGGCCGCCGGTGTCGACCCCGCCGACGCCCCCCGCGCCCTGCTCGGCTGCGGCATCGGCTGCGGCGGGCCCCTGAACTCGGTCACCGGCACGCTGATTTGCCCGCCGCACCTGCCCGGCTGGCTCGACATCCCGGTCACCGACCTGGCACGACACACCTACGGGACACCCGCCGTCCTCGACAACGACGGCACCGCAGGCGCGGCGGGGGAATGGCGCTTCGGCGCCGGACGCGGCACCCGCCACCTCGTCTATCTGACGGTGTCCACCGGCATCGGCGGCGGCTTCGTCATCGACGGCCGCACCTACCGCGGCGCCGCCGGCAACGGCGGCGAACCCGGCCACATCACCGTCCGCTCCGAGGGCCGGCTCTGCCGCAGCTGCGGGAGGACGGGCTGCCTGGAGGCGTACGCCTCGGGCACCTCCATCGCCGAACGGGCCCGCGACGCGGTGCGAGAGGCGGCCGCCCACGGGCAGCGGACGGTGCTCGCCGGTATCCCGCTCACCGAGCTCGGCGCCGCCGACGTGGCGCGGGCGGCCCGCGAGGGCGACCCGCTCGCGGTCCTCGTGTGGCAGGAGACCACCGACCTGCTCGCCGAAGGCCTGACCTCACTCGTCAACCTCTACGAACCGGAGGTCGTCGTCCTCGGCGGCGGTGTGACCCGCTCCGGCGACCAGCTCCTCGCCCCGGTACGGGAGAAGGTGGCGGGTCTGGCCATGGGTCCGGCCGCGGCCGCCGCCCGGATCGTGCTCGCCACCGGCGGCGACCGCGCCGGAGTGCTGGGCGCGGCGGCCATCGCGTTCGAACGCCTCACACCCCGCCGGGACACCGAGGACCCCGGCACCGAGGCGGCGCTTCCCAGCCTTCTCTGACCGCGCCGACTCCGCCGAACCCTCTTGGCGAACCGCGAACCGCGAACCGCGAACCACGAACCACGAACCGCGAACGGTCCCCGTCGCGGAATCCGTACCGACCCGAGCCCGCACCACCCCGTCTGGAGCATGATGTCCGCCCCACCCCACGCCCCCGTCAGCCCGACGGCCCAGCTCGCCGAACACGTCACGGCCGCCCAGCGGCTGGAGGAACTCCTGCCGCAACTGCGTACCGTCGGTGACCGGCTGATCGACGTCTTCCGTGACGGCGGCCGGCTCTACACCTTCGGCAACGGCGGCAGCGCCGCCGACGCCCAGCACCTCGCGGGCGAGTTCATCGGCCGCTATCTGCGCGAACGCCGCGCCCTACCGGCCGTCTCGCTGGTCACCGACCCGTCCGTGGTCTCCTGCATCGGCAACGACTACTCCTACGACGAGGTCTTCGCCCGTCAGGTCGAGGCGCTGGCCACCCCCGGCGACATGGTCGTCGGCTTCACCACCTCCGGCCGGTCGCCGAACATCGTCCGCGGCCTGGCAGAGGCCCGTAAGCGCGGCGCCGTCACCGTCCTGTTCACCGGCGGCGCGAGCGCCGACGTGCCGGCCGCCGCCCACGCGGACCATGTCCTGCTCGCCCCGGCCACCACGACCGCCCGCATTCAGGAGATGCACCTCACCCTGCTGCACCTGCTCAGCGAGCACGTCGACGCCTGGGCCGCCGGGACCGGCACGGGCGCGGGTGCGGATGTCGGCTGCGACAGCCACTGCGACCAGTCCGAACCCACCCTCCACGACCGGCGGGAGAACGCCCTGTGACCAGCAACCTCAATCCCAGCTCACGCGACCGCACGCTGCATCTGGTCGGCAACGCCCACATCGATCCGGTGTGGCTGTGGCGCTGGCCCGAGGGCCTGCAGGAGATCCGGGCCACCTTCCAGTCCGCGATCGACCGCATGGAGGAGTACCCCGACTTCGTGTTCACCTGCGACTCCGTGATGTACCTGGAGTGGATCGAGACCCATGACCCCGAGCTGTTCGCGGCGATCCGCAAGCGGGTCGCCGAGGGGCGCTGGCAGATCGTCGGCGGCTGGTGGATCGAGCCGGACTGCAACATCCCCTCCGGCGAGTCCTTCGTCCGCCATGCCCTGTACGGTCAGCGGTACCTGATCGAGAAGTTCGGCGAGGCCGCCACCGTCGGCTGCAACCTCGACCCGTTCGGCCACAACGCCACCATCCCGCAGATCCTGCGCAAGTCCGGCATGGACGGCTACGTCTTCCTGCGGCCCGGCCCGCACGAGCAGGTCCTGCCCGGCCAGTTCTTCCACTGGGAGGCCCCCGACGGCTCCCGCGTCATGGCCTACCGGCTGCCCCACGAGTACTGCACGCCCGGCAAGGACATCGGCAACCACCTCGACAAGTCGCTCGCGATGATGCCGCCCGACGAGCCCGAGCTGATGGTGTTCTACGGCGTCGGCAACCACGGCGGCGGCCCTACCAAGGCCAACCTCGACTCCATCGTCCGCCTGGACTCCCTCGGCGGCCTGCCCAAGCTGGAACTCAGCCACCCCGGCCGCTTCTTCGACACGCTCCGCGCCCGCGAGGACGTCCCCGTCCACGCGGGCGAGCTCCAGCACCACGGCCCCGGCTGCTACTCCGCGCACTCCGGCGTGAAGGCATGGAACCGACGCGCCGAGAACGACCTCCAGCGCGCCGAGAAGTGGGCGGCGGTCGCGGCGGCCGTGGCCGGCGAGGAATACCCCCTCGACAAGCTGACCGAGGCGTGGAAGCTGGTCCTGTTCAACCAGTTCCACGACATCCTCGCCGGTACGTCGATCCGCTCGGCGTACGAGGACTCCCGCGACGAGTACGGCCGGGCCCGCTCGATCGCCGCCGAGATCTTCAACCGCGCGACGCAGGCGATCGCCCGCCGTATCGACATCCCGCTGCGTGACGGCACCGTGCCCGTCGTGGTCTTCAACCCGCATCCGTGGGAGCTGACCTCCGACGTCGAGGTCGAGTTCGCGCAGGCCGCCGCCGTCCGCCTCACCGACCACGACGGCAGGCCGGTGCCGGTGCAGCTCACCCGTTCCGAGGCCGCCATGCAGGGCAACCGCGGCCGCCTCGCCTTCCGGGCGACCGTCCCGCCGCTCGGCCACCGCGTCTTGCACCTGCTGCCCGGCGCCGCCGAGCCCGCCGCCGGCCCGGTCACCGCGACCGGCACCAGCCTGGAGAACGAGCACCTGCGCCTGGAGATCGACCCGGCGACCGGCTGGTTGACTTCCCTCCTCGACAAGGACAGCGGCGCCGAACTGATCCCGGCGAGCCCCGGCGCGCATGTCGTCGTCGTCGACGACGCTAGCGACACGTGGGGCCACCGCGTCCGCGCGTACGACAAGGCGGTCGGCTCCTTCACCGGCAGCCGGGTGCGTCTCGTCGAGTCGGGTCCGGTGCGTGCCGTGCTGCGGATCGAGAGCCGCTACGGGACCTCGACGATGGCCGAGGAGCTCGTCCTCTCCGCCGGCGCCAAGGCCGTCGAGGTGCGCACCGTCGTCGACTGGCACGAGAAGCTGAAGCTGCTCAAGCTCCGCTTCCCCACCGCGCTGTCCGACGTCACCGCCACCCACGAGATCCCCTACAGCCACCTGGAGCGCACCCCGGACGGCACCGAGGAGCCCACCCAGGCCTGGGTCGATGTCACCGGCACCCTCCCCGGCGGCAGGCGCGCCGGTCTGACCGTCGTCAACGACAGCAAGCACGGCCACGACGTCACCGGCGGCGAGATCGGCATGACCGCGCTGCGCAGCCCCGTCTACGCCTGGCACGAGCCGAAGATCCTCGACGAGGACGGCGTCTACGAGTACCTCGACCAGGGGCGCCAGGAGTTCCGCTACCTGCTGCTCCCGCACGGCGCCGACTGGCGCGACGCCGACCCGTCACGCCGGGCCGCCGAGCTCAACCAGCCGGTGTACGCGCTCCTGGAAACCTTCCACGAGGGCCCGCTCGGCCAGGTGGAGTCCCATGCCGACGACGGCAACGGCAGCGTCCTGGTCACCGTCGTCAAGGGCGGCGAGGACGGCTCCGGCGACTTCGTGGTCCGCGCCTACGAGTCGCAGGGCAAGGCCGCCGCCACGCGAATATCCCTGCCGATGCTGGGCGAGGCACGCGTCGTCGAGGCGGAGTTCGGGCCGCACGAGATCAAGACGTTCCGGGTGCCGCGCGACGCGTCCGCACCGGTCGTCGAGACGGACCTGCTCGAACTGGCCCTCACACCCGAGGCGAGCGAGGACTGACGCACATGCACACGCTCGACGACGGCTGGGAGCTGCGCGGCTGCCTGGGCGACACCTGGCGCTGGCTGTGCGGCCCCGGCCGCCCGACGCAGGAGCCCGGCTGGTTCCCTGCCCGCGTCCCCGGTTCCGTCCTGGAGGATCTGCGGCGGGCCGGGCAGATCCCCGACCCGTATGTGGGTACGGACAGCCTGCTCGCCGAATGGGTGCCGCAGCGCGCCTGGCTGCACCGCCGCCCCCTGGACCTGCCGGCCCTGGCGCCCGGCGAACGCGCTCTGCTGCGCTTCGACGGCGTCGACCACGAGGCCACCGTCCTCGTCGACGGGCAAGAACGCGCCCATCACGAGGGCATGTTCGTCCCGTTCGAGGTCGATGTGAGCGCGTACGCGGACGGCGGCAGCCACCTCCTGGCCGTCGTCGTGCACCCCGCGCCGCCGAACGAACCGCAGGTCGGCCGCACCGACCGGGTCCGTACCCACAAGGCGCGGATGGGATACGGCTGGGACTTCTGCCCCCGCCTGGTCCACCAGGGCATCTGGAAGCCGGTCCGCCTCGAGATCGCCGGGCCGGTCCGTCTACGGGACGCCGTGGTCGGCGCCCATCTGGAGGAGCAGTGCATACGCGTCGAGGCCGCCGTCGAGGCGAGCGCGCCGGGCGCCTTGCACACCCTGGTCCAGGCGCCGGACGGGGCGGTGGTCGCCGAGACGACCGTCCCCTTCACGGCGGCATGCGGTCAGGTGGCGGCCGTACTCCGGGTGGACGAGCCGGAGTTGTGGTGGCCCAACGGACACGGTGACCAGCCCCTCTACACCGTCACCCTCCGCGCTGTGGACGCCGAGGGCCGCCCGACGGGCGAACCCGTCGTACGGACGACCGGCTTCCGGCGGCTGCGGCTCGTTTCCAACCCGGGCGCCCCGGCCGGCGCCCTCCCGTACACGATCGAGGTCAACGGCCGCCGTATCTACGCCAAGGGCTGGAACTGGGTCCCCCAGGACGCCCTCTACGGCGCCGCGCACCCCGGCCGCCTGGACCACCTTCTCCGGCTGGCCGCCGACGCGCACGTCAACCTGTTGCGCGTCTGGGGCGGCGGGCTGATCGAGACCGAGGAGTTCTACGAGCGCTGTGATCGGCTCGGGCTGCTGGTGTGGCAGGAGTTCAGCCTCTCCAGCTCCGGCATCGCCAGCGTCCCTGCCACCAACGACGCCTACCTGGACCTGATGGAGCGTGAGGCGCGCACGATCGTCCCCGCCCTGCGCCACCACCCCGCGCTCGCCCTCTGGGGCCCTGGCCAACGAACTCCACGACACAGCCACTGCCACCCCGCTCCACGAGGTCACGTCACCGGTGATCGCCCGCCTCGCCCGCGTCGTCGCCGAAACCGACCCCGAGCGCGCATGGTTGCCCGGCTCCCCGTCCGGGCGCGCTTTCCTCAACACGCGGGCGAACATTGACGCCGACCCGGAGGCCCAGCACGACGTGCACGGCCCCTGGGAGCACCAAGGCGTGGGTGCGCACCACGAGTTGTACGACGCGGGCACCTGTCTGTTGCACTCCGAGTTCGGTGTCGAAGGCATGGCCAACCGCCGCATCTGGGACGCGGTCGTGCCCTCCGGCGCACACTGGCCGACCGGCCGCGGCAATCCGGTCATGGAACACCTCGGCGCCTGGTGGAACAACACCCCGCTCGTCCAGGAGACGTTCGGCGGACGCCTGAAGGATGTGGACAGTGTCCGCCGCGCCAGCCAGCAGCTGCAGTACGACGGACTGCGCTACGCCGTCGAGGCAAACCTGCGGCGCGCCCCGCGTTCCAGCGGCACCATCCCCTGGCAGTTCAACGAGCCGTTTCCCAACGCCTGGTGCACCGCCTCCGTCGACCACCGCGGCGACCCGAAGCCCGCCTATCACGGCGTACGGCGCGCCTACCGCCCCGCCCATGTGTGTGCCGCTTTCGCCACCCAGGCGTGGGCGGGCCGGACCCGCTTCGAGGCGACCGTGCACGCATGGCGCCGTGACGCCCGGCCCGGTGATGTGACCGTGGCCCGGATCGTCGCCCTGGACGGCACCGTGGTGCACGAGAGCCGCACCGGCACGGTCAGCCTGCCGACGGCCGGTCTGCCCGGCCCGCTGTTCCTTCTCGACCTCCAACTGATGGCGGATGACGGACGGTTGGTGGCGGGCAATCGGTATGTCCACAGCACCGGCGAAGACCTGTCCGGCCATCTGGACCTGCCGACGGCCCAGGTGGATGCCGCCTGGTCGCCCGACCGCGCTTCGCTGCGCCTCACCCACGTCGGGGGCCCCGCCGCCCTCGGCCTCCACGTCACGGACGCCCGGCCGATCGACGCCGACGGCTGGGCCGTGTTCGGCGACAACATGCTCGACCTGCTGCCCGGGGAGTCCCTCGAGGTGCCCGTCACCTGGCGTGACGCTCCGGTCGAGGGCCGTGCCGTACTGCTGGAAGGCTGGAACACCGATGCCCGTGTCCTTGACTGACGTCCCGCGAGACGCCACCGAGGCAGTGGCCGCGCACCCCCTGGTGCTCCGCGAGGAGTACGACGGACGCGTCGAACTTCCGTACCTGGTGGCTCTCTTGGGCGCCGACGGACACTGCCGCGCGATCCCGGTGACGGACAGCTCAGAGCTTCCCGGCGGCGAACGCACCGCGACCGGGCACGCGCACGGTTTCCGCGCCGCACTGCGGCTGACCCGCGATCCGGCCCTGCCCAGCGCCTCCTACCGCGCCGAGCTGACCGTCCGTCATGAGGGGACGCTGCCCGTCGAAGCCGGAGTCCGCGTGGAACTCCGCCTCGGCACCAGCGACGATCCGGGATGGCTGATCCCCGGAGCCTTCTACGGCGAGAACCGGCGCGCCGACTGCACCCGCTCCTACCCGCGCTATGCCCCGGAATACGCCGAGGCCGACGCCGATCCCACCGGCCTGACCGCGTCCGCCTGGTCCTTCCGCGCCGACCGCTGCGCCACCCCGGCCGTCTTCGCCCGTGACCGGCACGGCGGCGCCGCCCTCGCCCTGGACGAGACCGGGACTCTGGGCCGGCAGGGCGTCGGCTTCGCCCTGCTCCCCGGGGACCTGCCCGCACTGCGCCTGCACGCCCCTTACCGCGAGGAACCCGTCTCGTACTACGGCTCGGACACCCCGCGCCCCGCCGACACCCCGCTGCATCGCTGGTCCCCCGGTGAGGAGCACATCCTGCGCTTCACCGCACACCTCGTCGACGCCGACCCGCACGCCTACGCACCTGTCCTGCGCGCCCTCCACACGGCCGCCCCGGCACCCGAGCGGGGCGCCGCCTGGGTCGGCGTCGACGAGGCGGCAGCGCTCTGTGCCGCAGGCCTGCACCGTTGGCACTACCGCGCCGACCCGCCCGTCCTCCTGGAGACCGCAGCCTTCGACCGGGAGGCACTCGGCGAGAGGGGCGACCGGCCCGCCATGCACGTCTCCTGGGTGAGCGGCGTCCCCTACGCGCACGCCCTGCTGCTGCACGCCCGCCGCACCGGCGACGAGGCGCAGGCCGCGGCCGCCGTCGGCGTCATCGACCACATCTGCACCCACCTCACCCCCGGCGGCACCTTCTGGGGCCAGTGGTCGGCCTCACGCGGCTGGTCGCCGGGGTGGACCGGCGACGCGAACCGCCTGCACGCCCGCACTCTCGGCGACGCCACCCTCTTCACCCTCCGTGCCCTGGTCGCCGAACGCGCCCACGGACACTCCCACCTCGCCTGGGAGACAGCCGTCCGCACCAATCTGGCCGCCGCACTGGCCGGTCAAGACCGGGACAGCGGACGCCTCGCCGCGGCCCACCGCGTGGACGACGGCACGGCCGTCGACCACGAGGGCGCCGCCGGGCTCGCCTGGATCGGCGCCCTGGTGGAAGCCGCCGAAGCCTTCGGCGAACCGGCGTACCTGGAGGCGGCCCGCCGCGCCGGAGCCGCGTTCGCCGACGACGTCCGCTCGGAGTTCCTGTGCGGTGCCCCCGAGGACGTCTCTCTCGCCCCGACCTCCGAGGACGGCTACAACGCGATCATCGCGTACACCCTTCTCCACGAGGGCGGCGCCGACGACGGCCGCTGGCTGGACCTGGCCCGCCGCGCCGCCGACTGGACCCTCACCTTCCGATACACCTACGACGTCGCCTTCGACGAGCACACCTTCCTCGCCCGCTACGGTTTCCGCACCCGCGGCGGCGACCAGGCCTCCCCGTCCAACCAGCATCTGCACGCCTTCGGCCTGATCTGCCTGCCCGAGACCGTGCGCCTGGCCCGCCACCTCGGCGACGACCACTACCTGCGCTCGGCCCGCGAGAACCTCGACTGCTTCCGCCAGTTCGTGGCCCGCGCCGACGGCGACTTCAACGCCTACCGCGGCATGGTCAGCGAACGCTTCTACCAGACCGAGTGCTTCCAGGCGAAGGGCATGATGCTCACCCTCTCCCACGCGTGGTCGGCCGGCGTGCTGCTTTACGCCTGCGAGCACGCCCGTGAACTGCCCGAATTCCAGGGGGACCTGTGACCACGCTGCGTTTTCCGGAGGGCTTCCGCTGGGGCACCTCCACCTCCTCCTACCAGGTCGAGGGCGCCGTCGACGCCGACGGCCGCGGCGAGTCCGTCTGGGACCGGTTCTGCCGACAGCCCGGCGCCATCGAGAACGGCGACTCGGGCGACATCTCCGTCGACCAGTACCACCGGTGGGCCGAGGACATCGCGCTGATGGCCGAACTCGGCACGAACGCCCACCGGTTCTCACTCGCCTGGCCGCGCATCATGCCCGAAGGCGGCGGCCGCACAGAGAAGCGCGGCCTGGCCCACTACGACCGGTTCGTCGACGGCCTCCTCGAACGCGGCATCCAGCCTCTCGTCACCCTCTACCACTGGGACCTGCCACAGGCCCTCCAGGAGCGCGGCGGCTGGCGCGACCGCGACACCGCACACCGGTTCGCCGAGTACGCCGCCGTCTGCTTCGACGCCTTCGGCGACCGCGTACGCGACTGGGTCACCGTCAACGAACCCTGGATCGTGGGCCTCCTCGGACACCAGCTCGGCCTGCACGCACCCGGCGAGAAGGACCTCAAGGCCTCCGCCACCGTCATGCACCACCTGCTG
>NZ_JBEXRZ010000036.1:0-46570 GCF_040613325.1 Streptomyces sp. NPDC006283
GCAGCTCCCTCTTGGCCGAGCAGGATGAAATCGTCGGTGGAGAAGACCACAGGCAGGCCGAGGGCCATTCCGTAGAAGTGGGCCAGCTCGGCTGGATCAGGGCAGTCGAAGGTGACAGCCGAATAGCGGAACGTGGATGCTGACGTGTCTTCATGGCTCATGGACGGGACGCTATGAGGGATCTAGGACAGGCTGGGTCCTCTTTGCGATGCGGTCGGCCCGTCCGCTCACCTACTGTGATCGGCCTCCTGGTTGTCCACTCAGGCCACATCGGTGTCCCGCTCGATGGCCTGGAGCCGGTTCTCGAGCCGGTCGAAGGCGTCCGCGACACCGCGGTCCCGGAAGCCCGGCGCCGCACACGCTCTCGGCTGCTCCCCTGGTCCACGCCTCATCCGCCGCGATCCCCTGCCAAATGGGCCAGTCCCGCCGCGGGCGCGGGTCGTCCTCGTCGAGCCCGAGAAGGTCGTCGCCGAAGCGGAGCTCGCGCAGGAGCTGGGGCACCACGTACCCCGCTCGGCAGGGCGACCAGCCTTCTCTCATCACCCCAGGTCAGCGCACCCGTCCCCGCGGTTTCAGCGCCACCGGCGGCAGTGCCGGGGCGGGCAGCCGCCCGCCGTCGTAGCCCTTCACCTCGCCGAAGCGGGTGCTCTCCATCCAGTCCGTGCGGGCCGCCTCGATCTCCTCGTGGGACCGGCCGATGAAATTCCACCACATCACGATTTCCTCCTCGAACGGCTCGCCGCCCAGCAGCATCAGTCCGGCGTCGGACTCGGCGCGCAGAGGAAGTTGGGAGCGGCCGCAGCCGAGGTAGAGCATCGAGCCGGGGAGCACGGGGACGCCGTCGACGTGGGCCTCGCCCGACATGGAGAGCACCGCGTACTCGAAGTCCGGATCGAGGGGCAGCATCGCTTCGGCACCGGCGGCGAGAGCGAGGTCCGCGCCCACGATCGGGGTGTACGTCGAGCCGGGCGAGGCCGCGCCGTCGAGGGTGCCGAGAACGACCGTGGCGGTCAGGCCGGGGGCGGTGACGGCCGGGAGGTCGGTGTGGTGCTGGAAGTGGGGGTCGACGTCGCGGTGGGCTCCGGGCAGGGCCACCCACAGCTGGGCGCCGTGCAGGAAACGGGCGTGCGGCCGGGGACTTTCCTCGGAGTGGCTGATCGCACGGCCCGAGGTCATCAGGCCCAGCTCACGGGGGCGGATGGTCGCCAGTGAACCTGTGCTGTCCCGGTGCAGGACTTCGCCTTCGTGCAGCCAACTGACGGTCTGCAGACCCATGTGCGGGTGTGGCGGCACCTGCATGCCGGGCTCGTCGGCGATGTCGTCCGGACCGTAGTGGTCGACGAAGGCCCAGGCTCCCACCATGCGTCGACCGAGGTTGGGCAGCAGCCGGCGGACCTCGGTGGACTCGCCGAGCTGGACCCGACGGGGGCTGAGAAGCTCACGGACGGGCTCGGCGACGACAAAGCCCCGACCACCGCACACGGAGGGGGTGGCCTGACGATCGAGATTGCTCATACCGCACAACCTAGTTCCTGCGCGCCGCGGGCGGGCGGGTCGGGCAGCGGCTTCCCGCGGCGGAATGCCCGGCACCGTTGCCGCGTTCGCAACGGTCGGCAGGCACAGGACGGCACGGGACCGGGAACGGGCCGGGAAGGAGCACATGTGAACGGGAGTTATTACGAGTTCGGCACGTCCGCCGAGCGCTGGGACCGGGCGCGGATGTTCTTCGACGCCAAGGAGTACGTCACGGCGGCGCGCATCCTGGACGGTCTGGTATCCGAAGCCCCCGGGGCAGTGGGCCCGCGGCTTCTGCTGGCCCGCGCGTACTACCACTCGGCGCAGCTGCGCAAGGCGGAGAGCGAGCTTCTGGCCGTGCTGGAGTGCGATCCGGTGGAGCACTACGCACGCCTGATGCTCGGCCGCACGCTCGAACGGCAGGGCCGGCCGGACGCAGCGGCACCGCATCTGCGGATGGCAGCGGCGATGACGGGCGAGCAGGCGAGGGCGGGCGAGTAGCGGGCCGGACCGGACCGGCGGCGGGCGGCGGTCACGCGAGCAACCACGTGATCAGGGACAGCGACCCCATGGAGAGCAGGGTGGACAGCAGCACGGTGTCCCGGGCGAGGGTGGTGTCGAGCCGGTACTGGGAGGCGAAGATGAACGCGTTCTGGGCCGTCGGCAGGCCCGCGCACAGCACGACCGCGAGCAGGTCGTGGCCCTCCATGCCGAAGACCCAGCGGGCCAGGGCGTAGGCGAGCAATGGTTGCACGACCGTTTTGAGGGTGACCAGGACCCGCCGTTCGGCGCGCCCGCGGTGAAGCTGCCCGGCAGCTTCGGTGGCTGATGCCGTGGCGGGCCCTGTGGCCGGCCCCGTGCGGGTGTTCAGGGACATGCCGAGCGCGAACAGCGCCGCGGGGACGGCGGCGCCGCCGAGCATCTGGACGGGCGAGATCACCGTCTCCGGCAACCGCAGCTCGAGTGCGGCCACGGCCACCCCGGCGGCCGAGGCCGCGATGATCGGGTTGCGCAACGGCAGCGACAGGATGCGGCGCCGGCGCGTGCCGTCGGCGCGCCCCGCGTCGAGGTCCATCAGCACCAGGATCAGGGGGGTGACGAACAGCGTCTGGAACAGCGCCGCCGCGACCGCGAACGACGCGTCGCCGAGGACGTGCACGGCCACCGGGATACCGAGGTTGGCGGAGTTCACATAGGCGCCCGCCATGGCGCCGATGGCCCGGTCGGCCCGTTTGCGGTGGAACACCCAGCGCCCGAGCAGCAGGCCGAGCCCGAGCACGATGACGACACTGGCGGCGAACACGGCCACGCCGGGGGCGACCAGGTCGGACACCTGCGCTCGGGACAGTGTCAGGAACAGCAGCGCCGGCATGGCGAACGCGAAGGCGAACCGGCCCAGCACGGTCTGGGCGTGCTTTCCGAGTACGTCGAAGCGGCCGGCCGCCCAGCCGACCGCGGTGATCGCCCAGATGGGCAGGAAGCCGGAGAGCACGGTCACCGGGTCAGCATGCCCGACGGCGATCACTGCGGTTCGGCGGCCCCCGTGGGACGATGCCCACTCCCGTGAACGAGGGCCGCTCCGCCGGGGTCAGTTCCCGGACAGCGTCTCCTGCAGCCAGTCGAAGACGACCTCGCAGTGCAGCTGCGGGGCCATCGGGGAGCAGTGCAGCTGCGCCCCCTGGGCCGCGGTGAGTTTGACGTAGTCCTTGGGCGAGGTCAGCTTGTCGAACATCTGGCGTGCCTGGCCGGGGTAGAACTGCTCGAACTCGTAGTCCAGGACCAGTGTCGGCATGGTGATGCGGCCGACGACGTTCGTGATGTCGAGCGCCTGGATGCGCCTCGCGGGAGTGTAGAAGTCGGTGAACGTCTTTCCTTCGCGGGCGTCGAGCATGGCCGGGATGGAGAAGGGCTCCATCCGCTTCCGCAGCGTCGCGGCATCGGCCGGAGGAAGTTCGGGAGCGACCTCCTTGTTCCAGATGTTGTTCGTCTCCGCTTTGCTCGGGGTGAGGATCTGCCGGACCTCGGGCGGAAAACCGAGCCACGGGACCAGGCAACCCGGCATGGCCACCAGCGCGGCGATGCGCTTCTCGAAGGCCGCGGCCCGAGGCGCCAGGTCACCGGCCATGCTCAGCCCGGTCAGTGCGATCTTGTCTGGGTCGACGTCCGGGCGGGCGACCAGCCAGTCGACGAGTGGGGTGACGACCTGCTCCCAGCGAGGGGAGAAGATCACTTGGTCGACGAAGAGCAACTGGCCCTGGCCGGGCCCGTCGTACACCAGGGCGTTCCAGCCGCGCGCGAGGGCGGCCTGGACTCCGTAGGTCCACATGTCGACGTTCTGACCGTCGCTGCCGTTCGTGAGGATCACGGTCGGGCGTCTCCCGCCGGAGCCCTCCGGACGGAAGAACCAGACGGGCATGGGGGTGTTGCCGTAACGTACGTTCGCCGTCACCGGCGCCGGGTCGGTCAGCTTGCAGAACCTGTCCCAGGCGCCGCGCCCGGCCTCGTACATCTGCTTCTCGTTGCCCGGGGTGTCGGAACCGAGTACGAAGAACAGCGCCTGGGCGTAGTACTGTGCCGCCCGCAGAGCGCGGAAGCGCTCGGTCTCCCGGTCCGGCTTGCTGCCCTCGGGGGCGTCCATGAGCCGGTCGCCGAGTTTCTTGAAGGTCTCGACGTAACTCTGCGCGGAGAGACCGGCCTTGTTGATGCTGTTGACGGCGGTGAGCACCTCGCCCACCTCGCCGGCGCCGGCGCCGGAACCCCCCAACGCCATCAGCCCGTTGAAGTTGAACGCCGGGTCCCTGAAGAGCGTCATGGCGCCCGGCGCGGGTCCCTGCGCCCGGGCACCCGACGCCGTACCGCTGGGGGTCGGCGCCTGCGCGGACGAGGCGTTCTGGGCGTTGCAACCGGTGGTCATCAGGGCGCCCACGCCGCCGACGAGACCGGCGAGCGCGGTGCGGCGGGTGTGGCGGGAGGCGCCGGCATCCGATGAGTGCGTCATGCCAGCACAACGTACGAGCCCCGCCGCCCGCCGCCGCACACGACACCCGCCTTCCCCCGAACGGCCCCTGCCCGATCCTCACCACGGCCCAACGCACGGCACGCCGCCCGCCGCCACGGTCGTCCCCCGCAAGCCCGCCCCGAGGTCTTCTCCGCGGACGAGTCGGGCCGGGTCAGCACCGACTGGCTCTCCTTGCTCCGTGAGCCGCTGCCGGCCTGGCAGCCAGGGTCTTCCGTTTGGAGGGCCCGCGAGCCCGGCATGATCCGAACGAGAGGCCCTAGAGTTCAGCGTCGAGGGCGTCGAGGGCGTCGAACCACCCTGCGCCGTCCGCCTTCCCGTCGGATCGTGGCAGCGCCAGCTCCGCCCAGATGACCTTCCCCTGGGGGGTGTAGCGCGTGCCCCAGCGTTCGGCCATTTGCGCGATGAGGAACAGGCCGCGGCCTCCTTCGTCCGTCGTGGCCGCGTACCGCAGATGGGGCGCAGTGCTGCTTCCGTCGGCC
Source organism: Streptomyces sp. NPDC006283 (assembly GCF_040613325.1). Classification (NCBI taxonomy): domain Bacteria; kingdom Bacillati; phylum Actinomycetota; class Actinomycetes; order Kitasatosporales; family Streptomycetaceae; genus Streptomyces; species Streptomyces sp. NPDC006283. The sequence goes on from NZ_JBEXRZ010000036.1 coordinate 5,014, forward strand.
ACCTCGCAGGTCAGGGTGCGGTCGCGCAGCAGTCGCATCGTGACCGGCGCGGAGCCGTAGCGGATGGCGTTGGTGAGCAGCTCGCTGATCACCAACTCCATGGCGAACGCGAGCTCGGACAGACCCCAGTCGTCCAGCTTCTGGGCCACGGCGGCACGCATCCCTGCCACGGCGGCGGGATCGAACGGCATGTCCCAGCCGGCGACGTGGTCGGCGCGGATCGCCCGTGTCCGGGCGATGAGGAGCGCCACGTCGTCCTTCGGCCGGTCGGGCAGGAGCGCGTCGAGCACGGCCTGGCAGCTCGCCTCCGGCGGCCGGTCGGGATGGGACGCCAGTGCCTGACGCAGCATCTCGATCCCGACGTCGATGTCCCGGGTGCGGTCCTCGATGAGCCCGTCGGTGTAGAGGACGAGTTGCGTTCCCTCCGCCAGTTCCAGTTCAGCGGTCTCGAAGGGCATACCGCCGAGGCCAAGGGGCGGCCCGGACGGCAGCTCGGGGAACGTCACGCTTCCGTCAGGGTGGACCAGTGCGGGCAGGGGGTGTCCGGCCCGGGCCATGGCGCAGTGGCGGGAGACGGGATCGTAGATCGCGTACAGGCAGGTGGCACCCATGACCCCCGCACCGGCGTCCTCCTCCGACTCCTCATGGTCGATGCGCTCCACGAGGTCGTCGAGGTGGCTGAGGATCTCGTCGGGCGGCAGGTCGAGTGTGGAGAAGTTCTGTACTGCCGTGCGCAGACGTCCCATCGTGGCGGCCGCGTGCAGGCCGTGGCCGACGACATCGCCGACGACCAGTGCCACGCGGCTGCCCGGCAGCGGGATCACATCGAACCAGTCGCCGCTCACGCCGGAGAGCGCGGGCTCGTAGCGGTGGGCGACGTCCAGTGCGCCCTGCTTGGGCAGGGCACGCGGCAGCAGGCTGCGCTGCAGGGTCACGGCCAGGGTGTGCTCACGGGTGTAGCGGCGGGCGTTGTCGATGCTGACCGCCGCCCGCGCGACCAGTTCCTCGGCCAGGGACAGGTCGTCCTCGTCGAACGGCTGAGGCTCCTCCGAGCGCCAGAAGTTGGCGATGCCGAGGACGACGCCCCGCGCCTTGAGGGGCACCGTGATGAGCGAATGGATGCCGTAGTCGACGATCAGCCGTGTCCGCTCCGGGTCCTGGGCGTGCCAGCCGGTCGCGGTGGACAGGTCGGGCACCAGCTCCGACCTGCCGCTGCCGAAACCCCGTGCCTGGGGTGTGGAGGGGAGGAAGTAGATCAGGCGGTCGAGTTCGTAGAGGGGATGGTCGTCCCTGATGCCGTGGACGGCGGTGCGGCGCATGTGCGTCCCCGTACCGGTCGGCTCCTCCCCACGCAGTACCGGGTCGGCGAGATCGACGGTGGCGAAGTCGGCGAACCGGGGGACCGCGACCTTCGCCAGCTCCTCGGCCGTGCGCACCACGTCGAGAGTGGTACCGATGCCAAGACCGGCGTCGTAGAGGAGTCTCAGCCGCTCGCGGGCGCTCTCCGCCTTGCCGGACAGCGCCCGCAGCTCCGTGGAGTCACGCAAGGTCGCGACCGTCCCTTTGGGGCCACCGTGGCGATCCGTGGGCCGTTGGTTCACGGCAAGCGACCGCTCCCCCGCCGGATGCACCTCGTCCACGGCCAGGCGGCCCGACGTCAGCAGCTCAGCCGTGCCGGGGTCGAGGTTGTGCAGCTCCGAGACGGGCCGGCCCTCGGCGTCGGGGGGCAACTCCAGCAGCCGTCTGGCCTCGTCGTTCGCCAGCAGAAGCCGACCGTCGGTGTCGACGATGAGCACGCCTTCGCGGACTGCGTGCAGCACTGCGTCGTGATGCTCGTACATGCGGGTCATCTCGGCCGGGCCCAGGCGGTGGGTCTGCCGCCGTAGTCGCCTGGCAACGAGCGCCGTCCCGACCGTGGCCATGCCGAGCGCGGCGGCTCCGGCGCCGAAGATGATCGGCAGCTGTCGCTCCACCACGTTGGTCACGTTCTTGACCTTCAAGCCGGCGGACACCAGGGCCACGACTTTGCCCTGGCGGTCGCGGACGGGAACGACTGCCTGTACCTCGTGGCCGAGCGGGCCGTCGACGCTCTCCGTGTACACGCGGCCGGCCACCGAGGGCTCGATGGTGCCGACGAACCTCTTCCCGATCCGGTCCGGCTGGGGATGCGTGTAGCGGATCCCCTTCGTGTCCATCACCACGATGAAGTCGACCTCGGCCGCCTTCCGCGCCTCCTCGGTGAGAGGCTGGAGCTCCTTGGAGGGATCGGGGGTCTTCAGCGCGGCCAGGACACCCGGCGAGTTCGCAAACGTCTCTGCGACGGCGATGGAACGGCGCCTCGCCTCCACGTTGCTGTCGTGTCGGGACTGAAGCACGAGCGCCAGCACCGCGATCGCCACGAGCAGCACCGCCACAGCCACCTGCAGGGCGAAGACCTGTCCGGCGAGGCTCCGGGGATGCTTGTCGGTCAGTGACCGGCCCGGTGCTCTCCGGGATCGGTCGGAACGTGTGACCACACTGACCTTTCTAACACCTCGAGATGCTCCGCGGCTGCACACCCGAGCCGCGCTCCCCCTCCACGCCGGCACATGACGAGGGCCGAGTGCCACGGACCGATCGCATGAAGGCCATGACACCGGCAGTGCCCTCACCGGCGCGGGCACCGCTGGTCGGTCGCCCGGCACCGTCGACGAGGCCATGCCGCTCACATGCCCTCCGGCAGCGAGCGCCTGCGGGGCGGGAGCGCTGCTCCCGCCCCGCGGGCCGCGGCCGCCGGGTCATCCCTCCCGGTAGGTCTCCAGCAGCCGCAGCCAGATCTCACTGATCGTCGGGTACGAGGGGACCGCGTGCCACAGCCGTTCGATCGGCACCTCCCCGGCGACCGCGATCGTGGCGGAGTGCAGCAGTTCGCCGACGCCGGAGCCGACGAAGGTGACGCCGAGCAGGATCTCCCGGTCCAGGTCGACGACCATGCGGGCGTGACCGCGGTAGTTCTCCGCGTAGAGTCCGGCGCCTGCGACCGACGCCAGGTCGTAGTCGACGGCACGGACCCGGTGCCCGGCCCGTTCCGCCTCGGCGAGCGACAGCCCCACGGCCGCGGCCTCGGGGTCGGTGAACACGACCTGCGGCACGGCGTCGTGGTCGGCCGTCGCGCTGTGCGCACCCCAGCGGTCGCTCTCCAGCAGCGGTACGTGCTGTGCCCTGGCCGCGATGGCGGCTCCGGCGATACGCGCCTGGTACTTGCCCTGATGTGTCAGCAGCGCGCGGTGGTTGACGTCGCCGACCGCGTAGAGCCAGTCGACGCCTTTCACGCGGCAGCTGTCGTCGACCGTCAGCCATGAGCCCGGCTCCAGTCCCACGGTTTCCAGTCCGATGGCCTCGGTACGCGGTGCGCGTCCCGTGGCGATGAGCACCTCGTCGGCCTCGATGCGTTCGCCGTCGCCGAGGACGAGCGTGACGGGTCCGGAGCCGGCGCCGCCCTGGCGTTCGACGGCGGTCACTGCGGTGTCGGTCCGGATCGTGGCGCCGGCTTCCGTGAGGGCTTCGGCGACGTGTTCGCCGACGAACGGTTCCATCCGGGGCAGCAGCCCGGGACCGCGTACGAGCAGGGTCACTTGTGAGCCCAGTGCCTGCCAGGCGGTGGCCATCTCGACGCCGACCACTCCCCCGCCGACGACGGCCAGCCGCCCGGGCGCCTCGCGGGCGCTCGTGGCCTCGCGGCTCGTCCACGCACCGGCGCCGGCGAGACCGGGGATGTCGGGCAGGACGGCGCGGCTGCCGGTGCTCACCACGACGGCATGCCGGGCGGTGAGCGTGTGGTGCTCGCCCTCCGGGCCGTGCACCGTCACCTTCCTGGCGCCGTGCAGAACGCCGCGGCCGCGGTACACACGTGCGCCGATGGAGTCGAGCCAGCCCACCTGGCCGTCGTCCTTCCAGTGCGAGGTCTGCTCGTCGCGCCGGGCCAGTACGGCCTGGGTGTCGAGGGGCCCCTGCACCGCGCCGTTGAGGCCGGGCAGTCTGCGGGCGTCTGCTCGCGCGATCACCGGGCGCAGCAGCGCCTTGCTGGGCATGCAGGCCCAGTAGGAGCATTCACCGCCGATGAGTTCGCTCTCCACCACCGCGGTGCTCAGACCCGCCGCTCTGGTCCGGTCCGCCACGTTCTCCCCGACGGGGCCCGCCCCCAGCACCACGACGTCGTACTCCACAGCTCGAGTCATAGAGCCAGTCTGATCCGGGGTGTGCGTCCTGGCCACATGGGCAGGGGCAGGAATAGCACGGCCCCGGGCACCGTTGTGCGGGGCGAGTCCGCCGGACATCAGGAAGAGGTAGCACGTCATGAGCACCGTTGAGCTCACCAAGGAAAACTTCGATCAGGTCGTGACCGACAGCGATTTCGTCCTGATCGATTTCTGGGCTTCCTGGTGTGGTCCCTGCCGCCAGTTCGCGCCGGTCTTCGAGGGTGCGTCGGAGCGCCACACCGATCTGGTGTTCGCGAAGGTGGACACCGAGGCCCAGCAGGAGCTCGCCGCGGCTTTCGAGATCCGCTCCATCCCCACCCTGATGATCGTGCGTGACAACGTCGCCGTCTTCGCCCAGCCCGGCGCACTGCCCGAGGCGTCGCTCGAGGATGTCATCGGGCAGGCTCGCGCGCTGGACATGGACGAGGTCCGCAAGTCGATCGAAGAAGCCCAGAAGGGGGCTGCCGCGTCTGACGGCGCCGGGCCCGGGGCCTGATCCCGACCCGAGGGCTCTCCGATCGGGCAGGGACGTACCGTGGGCGCGTTTGCGGGGCTGGTGCCCGGCAAACGCGCCCACGGCCGTTCGTCGGGGGTGAGAATGCGGCCGTGGGCCGCTACAGCTCGTCCGCGTCGACCACCTTCGCCACCAGCCCCAGCGACAGTTCCGCGCCGTCCACCAGCAGTGCCTCCACCGCCCGTGTCTCCGGGTCGATGTCGACCTCCACACCGTCGCCCACGTAGCGCGGGAAGCCGGACGCGCCCAGCTCGCCGGTGGCGTCCACGACCGCGGCGCGGATGGCGTCCTGGCTGAGCAGGGCGGTGTCGTGTCCTTGGACGTGTTCGGGGATCACGAGGATCCCGAACCGCTGCGGTTGTGTGCTCATGGAGGCGACGCTAGACACCCACCGCCCCGCCCGCATGTCGCCCACGGGGACTACGGTGGCCCGATGACGTTCTCCTCCGCCTCCTCCGGTCACCGCCCGCACGGCTCCGTGCCCTTCGGCAGCACAGCGGATCTGCCCGGCAGGTCCGGCCCTGCGGCCACGACCGAGGCCGATCCCCTGCGGGTCGGGCCGGTGCGCACTTCGTACGCCCCGGCGCGCGACGGCGATCCCGATCCGGGCGAGATCGTGTGGACCTGGGTGCCGTTCGAGGAGAACGACGGCCGTGGCAAGGACCGCCCGGTGCTGGTGGTGGCACGCGAGGCGGCGGGGACGCTGCTGGCCGTGCAGCTGTCGAGCAAGCGCCACGACGACGACCGCGAGTGGGTGCCGATCGGCGTCGGGTCGTGGGACGCCGCCGGGCGCGAGTCGTGGGTCGATCTCGACCGCGTCCTGCGCGTGCACGAGGCGGGGATGCGCCGCGAGGCGTGCGCGCTGGACCGGCCGCGCTTCGACCGGGTCGTGCAGCGGCTGCGTGAGCGCTACGGCTGGGGCTGAGCCCCGGCCGCTCGGCACCGGTCACCAAGATCCGATCGCGGCATACCTCACAGGACCCGGTCGCCGAGAACCTGGTCCGCGAAGGTCCGGCGGAACGCGGCAAGTGTCGGCGAGGTGCCGGCCCGGTCCAGCACGGCGAACACGATCTCGTCGAAGTGGCCGGCGAACCGTCCGCCCCCGGTCAACAGGGCGTGGAACGCTCCGGCCACCGCGGCCGGGTCGTTCTGGAAGACCCCGCAGCCCCAGGCGCCGAGTACGAGTCGGCGGTATCCGCATGCCGCGGCCGTCTCAAGGACCCGTTCCGCACGCGAGGCGAGCGCGGCGGGGATGCGGTGCGCCTCGTCGGGCGTGCGGCGTGCGACGACTCCGGCATTGGGCGCGGGCGACGTGAGGAAGCCGACCGCGTACGGCTGCTGGAGCAGACGGCCGCGGTCGTCGCGGAAGACGGGCACACCCGGTGAGTGAATGACCCGATCGGTGTAGAACACGCTGCGTTCCGCACGATGGTGCTCGTAGAACCCGGGGGCCCGCAGCAGCGTGGCGTACAGGGCGGAGGAGCGGCACAGTGCCTCCTCCTGTGCCTGTGCCCCGTTGAGATAGCCGCCGCCCGGGTTGCGGGCGGAGGCGAAGTTCAGGACGGCAACGGCTTCCGGTGCCGCGGCCGTGAGCCTGCGGGCCGCCTCTGTGCTGCTCTCGCCGGTGACCTGGAAGGCGGTGGCGCGGTCGGTGTCCGGTGTCACCGCCACGGGTTCGGGGCCGTACATCCGGGTGCCCGCGAGGGCGGCGGCGATTCCCTCGCCGATGCGCACCTCGCGTCCGTCCGGAAGCCGGTACACCCCCTCCTCGACGATCTCCTCGGTCTGTCTGGCGATCCCCCGCAGTCGTGCGCTCATGTCCGACATCTTCGGGAACCGCAGGTGGCGGCGGCAAACACATTTTCGCTCCTCAGAGGCATTCTTGTGCGAACCGGCGGCTGTGGCCTTAGGTTGACAGAGACCCTTCGACTGGAGGAGCCGATCATGCACCCACCTGATACGGGCGACTTCGGCCGTCCGATATCCGAGGACGATGCCGAGGACCTGCTCCGATGTATCTGCTTCAAGACCGGCCCGCCCCGCACCCTGGGTGTGGAACTTGAGTGGCTGGTCCATGAACGTGAGCGGCCCGAGATACGCGTGGCACCCGACCGCCTCGAGGCCGCCTTCGACGACGTACGCGCCCTGACCCTGAACTCCGCTCTGACCTTCGAGCCCGGCGGCCAGCTGGAACTCAGCTCGCAGCCCGCCGCCTCCCTGATGGAGTGCATCGACTCCACAGCCGCCGACCTGGACACCGTAAGAGAAGCGCTCCGACCGGCAGGCCTCACTCTCAACGGCCTGGGCCTCGATCCCTGGCATCCGCCCCGCCGCGTGCTCCAAGAACCGCGCTATGCCGCGATGGAGTCGTACTTCGACCGGTCCGGCCCCTTCGGCCGCAGCATGATGTGCAGTTCCGCCTCCATCCAGGTCTGTGTCGACGCGGGAGAGGAAGAGCCGGGGCCGCTCGGTCACGGCCGTCGCTGGCGCCTCGCCCACCTGGTCGGGGCGGTGTTGCTGGCCGCCTTCGCCAACTCCCCTGTGATGCAGGGCCGTCCGACCGGCTGGCGTTCCACGCGCCAGGCGGTGTGGAACATGCTCGACCCCGTACGTCCCATGGCGCCGCCCCTGGACACGGAGCCGCGTTCCGCGTGGACCGCGCATGCGCTGGACGCGCCCGTGATGTGCGTGCGCATGCCTGAGGGGCCCTGGACGCTGCCGGACGGGCTGACGTTCCGGAACTGGCTGCGCTCCGGCGCGCCGAGGACGGCGACCGTCGAGGACCTCCGCTACCACCTCACGACGCTGTTCCCGCCCGTACGTCCCCGGGGTCATCTCGAGTTGCGCATGATCGACGCGCAGCCCGGGGAGGACGGCTGGATGGTGCCGCTCGCGGTGACCGCCGCGCTGTTCGACGATCCGGAAGCGGCGGAGACGGCGTACCGCGCCGTCAAGCCGCTCGCCGAGTACACGGGAGGTTCTCCCGCCGCGCCGCGCAACCCGCTGTGGGTGGCGGCCGCGCGGCACGGTCTGGCCGATCAGGAGCTGCACGCCGCGGCCATGACATGCTTCGCCGCCGCGCTGGAGGCACTCGAGCGCCTGGGTGCGTCCACGCCGGTGCGCGACGCGGTCGCCGACTTCAACGAGCGCCACGTACTGCGGGGGCGATCCCCCGCCGACGATCTGCGCATCCCCTCCATGGTGAAGGACCTTGGCACATGACCGACGAACTGCGCCGTCAGGCTCTCGATGCGCTGACCCGGGCCCGCCGCCGCACCGCCGCTCTCACTTCGTGCGTCGACGACCCCGAACTGACCGCTCAGCACTCCCCGTTGATGTCGCCGTTGGTATGGGACCTGGCCCATATCGGCAATCAGGAGGAGCAGTGGCTGCTGCGCACGGTGGGCGGAGGGGAGCCGCTGCGGCCCGAGATCGACTCCCTCTACGACGCGTTCGAGCATCCCCGGTCGAAGCGCCCCACCCTGCCGCTGCTGCCCCCCGCCGAGGCCCGCGTCTACGCCTCCGACGTCCGCGGCCGGGTGCTGGACATCCTGGAGCGGACGCCGCTCGAGGGCGGCCCGCTGGTCGACGCGGGTTTCGCCTTCGGGATGATCGCCCAGCACGAGCAGCAGCACGACGAAACGATGTTGATCACCCATCAGCTGAGGAAGGGGCCCGCCGCGCTCTCGGCCCCCGAGCCGCCTGTCCATGACCGCGGACCGCTGCCGCGCGAGGTGCTGATCCCCGGCGGTGAGTTCACCATGGGCACGTCCACCGAGCCGTGGGCGCTGGACAACGAACGGCCCGCGCACCGGCGGATCGTGCCGGCCTTCCACATCGACACGGTTCCGGTGACCTGCGGCGAGTACCAGGCGTTCATCGAGGACGGCGGCTACCGGGAGCGGCTCTGGTGGGCCGACGAGGGCTGGGACCAGATCAGGCAGCACGGCATCGGGGCACCGCTGTTCTGGCGGCGGGAGGGCGGAGTGTGGCTGCGCCGTCGCTTCGGCGTGGTGGAGGAGGTGCCGCCGCAGGAGCCGGTCCTGCACGTCAGCTGGTACGAGGCGGATGCCTACGCCCGCTGGGCGGGGCGCAGGCTGCCCACGGAGGCCGAGTGGGAGAAGGCCGCCCGGCACGATCCGCGGACCGGCACGGACCGCCGCTATCCGTGGGGCGACGAGGAGCCGACCTCGTCGCACGCCAATCTCGGCCAGCGTCATCTGCGGCCCGCGGCGGCGGGCAGCTATCCGGACGGCGCGTCGCCGCTGGGCGTACGGCAGTTGATCGGCGACGTGTGGGAGTGGACCTCGAGCGACTTCCTGCCCTACCCGGGCTTCGCGGCGTTCCCGTACCGGGAGTACTCGGAGGTGTTCTTCGGCAGCGAGCACAAGGTGCTGCGCGGCGGTTCGTTCGCGGTGGACAAGGTGGCCTGCCGTGGCACCTTCCGGAACTGGGACCTTCCGGTGCGCCGCCAGATCTTCGCCGGCTTCCGCACGGCGCGGGATGCGGAAGTGGACGCCGGCCCGGAGGTTCACGGTCGTCCGGATTCCTACGCCGGTCCCGAAGGGAGCATGATCTGATGTGTCGTCATATCGCGGCACTCGGACCGCCGGAGCCACTCGGCGCTCTGCTGGTCGAGCCGGCGCACGGCCTGCTGCACCAGGCCTGGGAGCCGCGCCGGCAGCGGTACGGCACCGTCAACGCCGACGGTTTCGGGGTCGGCTGGTACGCGGAGGGCGATCCCGTGCCGGCCAGATACCGGCGTGCGGGGCCGATCTGGGCCGATCTGTCGTTCACGGACCTGGCCCGCGTGGTGCGCAGCACCGCCGTGCTCGCGGCCGTACGCGACGCGACCGCGCCCGGCGCGGACGGCGAGGCGGCGGCGGCGCCCTTCGCCGCGGGGCCGTGGCTGTTCAGCCACAACGGCGCGGTGCGGGGGTGGCCCGCCTCGATGGGCGCGCTCGCCGCGGCGCTGCCCGCGGACGAGCTGCTGTCGATGGAGGCGCGCAACGACTCCGCCCTGCTGTGGGCGCTGGTGCTGCACCGGCTGCGCGCGGGTGACAGCCTCGGTCAGGCCCTCGCCGACACCGTCCGCGACACGGCCGGGGCGGCGCCGGAATCCCGGCTGAACCTGCTCCTGACGGACGGCACGACGATCGCCGCGACCGCTTGGGGCGACACCCTCTGGTATCTGACCGAACCCGGCCGGCGCACGGTCGTGGCCTCCGAACCGTACGACGACGATCCCCTCTGGCAGGAGGCGCCCGATCGCACCGTGCTCATCGCGACGCGCGCCGACGTCCTGCTGACCGAGCTCAAGGAGCCGACCCAGTGAGCCCGTTCCTGCTGACCCGTACCCTGCCCGAGGACGCGACGGACGCCGCGCTGAGGGCCGATGTGCTGCACGGCCTGACCCGCACGCCGAAGTCCCTGCCGCCCAAGTGGTTCTACGACGCCCGGGGCAGTGAACTCTTCGAGGAGATCACCCGGCTTCCCGAGTACTACCCGACCCGAGCGGAGCGGGAGATCCTGGCCGCCAGGGCACCGGAGATCGCGGCGGCGACCCGGGCGCGCACCCTCGTGGAGCTCGGGTCCGGATCGTCGGAGAAGACCCGTTACCTGCTGGACGCGTTGCCCGGACTGCACAGTTACGTACCGGTGGACGTGAGCGAGAGCGCGCTCACGGGCGCGGCCGAGACGCTGCTCGCCGAACGGCCGGAGCTGAACGTGCACGCCCTGATCGCCGACTTCACCCGGGGGCTGGCCCTGCCGGGCACGCCCGGGCCGCGGCTCGTCGCCTTCCTCGGCGGCACGATCGGCAATCTGCTGCCGGCCGAGCGGACCGTGTTCCTGCGGTCGGTGCGCGCCCTGCTGGATCCGGGCGACTTCCTGCTGCTGGGGACGGACCTGGTGAAGGACGAGTCGGTGCTGGTCCGCGCCTACGACGATGCGGCGGGGGTGACGGCCGCGTTCAACAAGAACGTGCTCGCCGTGCTGGCGCGGGAGCTGGACGCGGACGTCGATCCCGGCGACTTCGAGCATGTGGCGCTGTGGGACCACGACAACGAGTGGATCGAGATGCGGCTGCGGGCACGCTCGGCCCTGACGGTCAAGATTCCCGAACTGGATCTGGTGGTGCCGTTCGAGGCGGGCGAGGAACTGCGCACAGAGGTGTCCGCGAAGTTCCGTCAGGACGGTGTGCGCAAAGAACTCGCCGAGGTCGGCATGGATCTGACGCACTGGTGGACCGACGGGGAAGGGCGGTTCGCGCTCTCCCTCGCGACGGCGAGCTGAGCCGCCCGGGCAAGTGAGCGGCGGTCGGGGAAGGCACCGGGGAGGATCGGCGGCAGCAGCCGGATCTCCGCGGTGAGCCCGCCGGCCGCCGCCACCCGGCGCAGGGACGCGAGCAGCGGGTCGTCGCCGACGAACGCCGCCGCGCCGGTCGGCAGATAGGTGATGTGTACCGGCTGGACGGCGGCACCCGCGTCCAGGGCCGCCTGGAAGGCCGCATGACGGAACGGGCCCTGGCCGCGGCCGCACCAGGTGGAGCCCTCGGGGAAGACGACCACGCGGGCGCCGCCGCGCAGCGCTGCCGCCATCGACGCCACGGTGCCGGGCAGGGTGCGCAGCCGGTCCCGTTCCACGAAGAGGGTTCCGCCGAGGGCCGCGAGCGGGCCGAGGACCGGCCAGCCGCGGACCTCGCTCTTGGCGAGCATCCGGCCGGGCAGCACAGCGGCCACCAGAGGGATGTCCAACCAGGAGATGTGGTTGGCCACGACCAGCGCGGCCCTGCGGTCGTGGGGCACGCCGATGACCCGCACCCGTACCCGCACGCCGAAGGCGCGCAGCACGGCGCGCGACCAGCAGCGGGTCAGCCGGTGCCGGAACACGGTGCCGAAGAGCCGGCCGAGCAGCGCCGCCACGGGGGCGAGCAGTACGCCGACGGTGACGGCCGCGAGGCCCGTCAGCAGTCGCAGGCCCATGACGGCCGGGCCGGACACGGATCCGTGGTGGGTGGCGCACTCCTCGGGCGTGCAGGGGGCGGTGGGCAGCCAGACGCTCATCGCACCGGTGCGAGGGAGAGGAAGTGCCGCAGGTAGCGGGGGTTGGTGCGGCGCAGCGACAGCAGAACGTAGAGATCGGCGACATTGAACTCGGGGTCGTGGGCAGGAGCGCCGCACACCCACGCGCCGAGCCGGATGTAGCCGCGCAGCAGCGGCGGCAGCTCGGTGCGTGCGGCGGGGCGGGCTGCGGTGTCGGCGTTCCAGAGCTTGTGCGGCGTGACCCAGTACTCCTCGGGGGCGAGGTGCTTGGTCCGGACGGTGTCCCAGGTCGCCGCCGCGAGGGTGCCGCCGTCGGCGAGGGGGAGGGAGCAGCAGCCGGCCAGCCAGTTGTGGCCGGTACGGGTCATGTAGCGGGCCAGACCCGCCCAGATGAGAGCGATCACGGCGCCGTTGCGGTGCAGGGGATGGACACAGGAGCGGCCCACCTCGACGAGGTCGTCACGGATGGGGCCGAGCCGGGTCAGGTCGAATTCGCCCTCGGAGTAGAGGCGTCCGGCGATCCGGGCGCGCTCCGGCGGGAGCAGCCGGTAGGTGCCGACCACCTCGCCGGTCTCCGCCTCGCGGACGAGCAGGTGGTCGCAGTAGGCGTCGAACGCGTCGGTGTCGAGGCCCGGCTCCGGTCCGTCGAGCCGGGCACCCATCTCCCCGGCGAACACCTGGTGACGCAGACGCTGCGCGGCACGTACCTCTTCCTGGTCGCGGGCGAGCGAGACGACGTAGCGGGGCTCGTCGCCCGCGGCGGGGGCGGGGGCGGGGGCCTGGGCATGCGCCTGAGCGGGCAGCGGGGCGGGGAGGACGAGCGGCGATGCTGGCATGGCGGTCTCCTGGGCCGGAGGGAGGGGCGGACCGCGGGTGCGGCGGCCCAACTCCTTGTTTCTTCCGTGGCCGACTGGATTCGACATGACCGCCCGGCGGAGAGCGGATGTGAGAACGCTGAATGCCGGGCAATGCCGCCCGCGGCTTCCCGCGCGCGGCCCTTCCCCGCCCGTGCCCCGTCCCGCCCGACCGGGCCGCCGGGCCTCCCCGCGCGACGGCTCACCCCTCGTGATCGGCCCGGGCCCTCCCGGTCAGGGGGTCAGCGCCGCCGTGATCCTGGCGGAGGCGGCTCGGGCCGCGCGGGCGGGGTCCTGACCCTGGAGGACTGCCGTCATGTAGGGCTTGATCGGGTTGTCGGCCTCGACGTCGGCCCACTGGGGGGAGTTGGGCGTGGCCCGGCCGCGCGCGGCGCCGGCGGCCATCGCGGCGGTGCCCTCGTTGTCCTCGATGACACCTGCGAGGGTGGTCTTGTTGGGCACGTAGTTCATCGTCAGAGCGAGTTCGGTCTGCCACTCCTCGCTCGCGAGTGCCTTGACGACCTCCACGCCGGCGGATCTCTCACGTGCGTTCTCGGGCACGATGAGGTCCGAGCCTCCGATGAAGACGGCGCCCGGCGCCTCTGACGTCTTCCCCGGCACCGGGAAGAAGCCGAGCTTCCCCTTGAGTGCGGGGCTGGCCTTCTCGATGAGAGGCACCGCGCTCGGCACCGCGATGATCTGGGCAACGTCGCCCTTCGCGAAGACCTCGGCCTGGGGCGGTGTGACTTCGTCGGCGTCCTTGGGCCCGTCGCCGTGCGACTGGAGCCGCTTGTAGAAGTCCATGCCGCGCAGGGCCGCCCCGGTGTGGAGCGCGCCCTCCCAGTTGCCACCCCTCTCGACGGCCAGCTCTCCGCCGTCCTCCCAGATGAAGCCGGCAAGGGTGTACCAGTCCTGGCCCGACAGGTAGATACCCTGCCGGCCGCCACCGTCGAGCTTCTCGGAGATCTCCAGCCACTCGGCCCGGTCCCGCGGCGGCTCGGTGATGCCCGCCTCGGCGAACAGTTCCTTGTTGTAGATGACGACGCGGTTGGCGGCGTACCAGGGGATGCCGTACTGGGAGCCGTTGATGCTGCCGGGCTCCGCGAGGCCCGGCAGCCATTCCTCGTTGCCGAGGTCGCGAACGGCCTCGAGGGTCAGGTCGCGCAGTCCGTCGCTCTGCGCGTACTGGGCGACCTGAGTGTTGCCCACCTCTATGACCTCGGGGGCGTCGTCGCTCTTGATCGCCTCCGTGACCTTCTTGCCGATGCCCGTCCACTCCTGGACGGTCACCCGCAGATCGACGGACGGGTGCTGCTTCTCGTACTCGGAGGTGAAACGTTCGAGGAACTCCTCGGAGACGCTGTCCTGCATCAGCCAGATGTCGACGGTGCTCTTCTCCGAACCACCCGGGAGGACCCCGCAGCCGCTGAGCGTCATGGCGCACACGAGCGCGGTGGGCAGGCCGTACCAGCGGTTCTTCACGTAGGTCACCTTCAGCGTGGGCATGGAGGATGGACCCGACGTGGGGGGAAAGCGCACGGCGCTCGCACGGGCGTGTTGGCTGGATTTTGGTCTGAACCAATGGTCCGGTCAAGTCCCGGACACCTCGGCGCCCCCTACGACTGGATGATGACCGGTCCTCCCGGCGTAGCACTTCGGGGCTACCCGAAGACACATAGGGAGGCTGATCCGCCGAACCCCCTGCGCCTCATAGCTTCTTGATCGAACCCCCCACGGTCAGGAGGCCACTTCGACATGTACGGCAAGGCATTCGCTCCCGAGTACCAGGGCGATCTCGGTGCGGCTCTCAGCGTGAACTCCTCCTACGACGAAGTTCTCGCCACAGCGGAGCGTGCGCACCGCGACGCGGGCACCGACCTGGAGAGAGCCCGTGCCGCGCTGGCGCTCGCCGAGGCCAACCGGCGCCTGGGGCGGGCGGCGCAGGCGCGGGCCGCCTGGCGCGACAGTTACCGTTGCGCACGGCAGGCCGGCGACACGGCGGGGATGGCGTGGGCGCTGTGGAGCGGCGGGACGCTCGCCCGTCAGTGCGGCACACTGCCGCTCGCCCGCCGGCTGCTCTCCGCGGCCGTCGCCTTCGCCGACGCCTGTGGCGAGCGTCTCGCGCACGGTTACGCGCTCGCCGGGCTCGCGGAGACGGGACGGATACAGGGGGACTACGCCGCCGTCGCCGACCTGCACGAGCAGCTCCTCCAGCAGGCGCGGGCCCACGGCGAGGCACGCCACATGGTGTGGGCGATGTCCGGCATAGCCCAGATGCACCGGAACACGGGCGAGCACGGAAAGGCCCTTGAGCTGTTCACCGAATGCGCAGGGATCGCGGCCGAGGCGGATGACGCGCGGGGCAGGGCGTGGTCGCTGCGCGGGATGGCGGACGTGCTGTCCCTGCGCGGCGAGACGGCCCGGGCGCTCGACCTGCTCACCGAGGCGGAGGCCGTCTGCCGGGAGCTGGAGCTGGCGGGCGCGCTGGCCTACAACCACAAGATGCGCGGCAACGTGCTGTTCCGTGCCGCCCGCTACGAAGAAGCCTGCGCGGCCTACGCGGTGGCGCTGCGTGAGTTCCGCGACATGCAGGAGGCGCGGGGAACGGCGCTGGCGCGGCTCGGCCTTGCCAAGTCCCGCGCTCGCAGAGGCCGGGCACGGGCGGCGACTCTGACTGAACTGGCGGAACTGGAAGCGGAGTTCACCCGGATCGGGCTGCGGCAGGCCCGGCAGTCCGTCGTCGCGTTCCGCTGCGAGCTGGCTGCTGCCTGACCGATCGCCGACGGTGCACGAAGGCACCGGGCACCGGGCACATCCGGCGCGACCGGCAGAAGGCCCCGAGCGGCGTCGCACCGTCAGGGGTGCTCGCCGGCGGGCGACGGCACGCCCCCGGGCCCGACGTCTCGCGGGAAGCCTCCTGGTGGGGCACCGTGGAGTGAACGCATCGAGAGGAGCGCGACACCCATGTCGAACCACACCTACCGAGTCACCGAGATCGTCGGCACGTCCACCGACGGTGTCGACCAGGCCATCCGGAACGGGATCTCGCGGGCGTCGCAGACCCTGCGGGGCCTCGACTGGTTCGAGGTGACGCAGGTCCGCGGGCACATCGTCGACGGGCAGATCGAGCACTACCAGGTCGGCCTCAAGGTCGGATTCCGCCTCGAGGACGGCGACTGACGCTCACCCGTTCAGCACGCCGGGCGTGCGGTCACAGGCGTGCGCGATGCGGTCCGCAGGGAACCGGCCCCCGCACCCGCGCCGGGAGCCTCAGGTGCGGCCCTCGCGTTCCTGGGCCTCCCGCATCGCGGGGGTCGTACTCGCGGCTCCCCAGCGTGCCCGCACCACCCGGAACCCGGCGCGCTCCGCGTCCTGGCAGACCAGCTCGTCGTCGTCGACCAGCATGCTGATCTCCCGGTCGCGGCCGAGCCGCCGAAGGATCTCCAGCTTTGTCCTGCGCGCCGGCCGCCGGTCGTCGTTGCGCCGCATGAAGAGCCGCCCCTCGGGCAGTCCCTGGGCCGCGAGCCACTCCACGGTGTCCGCTCTGCACCGCTCCGGCCTGCCCGTCAGATAGAGCACCTCGCACTCCTGCGCGGCACGCAGGCACAACGCCACCCCTTCGGCGAGCGGCGGGTCCTCGGGGGCGGCGTCGAAGAAGGCGTCCCACGCCCGCGGTGTGCGCTCCAGCAGATGCTGACGGTGCCCGGAGTCGGAGAGCGTGCCGTCGAGATCGAATACGGCCAGGGGCCTGTTCCTGCGTGTCACGCCGACCACCCTAGGGTCTTTCGCCCTAAGGCGGGCACGTCCCGGGCGGGGTGACGCCGGGGAATCCTCACCGCCCGAGGGCGTTGAACGGGATGTGAGCTCATTGATCGCATCGGCCCGCCTGTCCGTGCTCGACCGTTCCCGCACGCGCGAGGGGTTCGACGGCCCTGCCGCGCTGCGCGACACCGTGCGCCTCGCCCAGCAGGTCGAGGCGCTCGGCTACCACCGATTCTGGGTCTCGGAGCATCACAGCGTCCCCGGCGTCGCCGGTTCCGCGCCGACCGTGCTCGCGGCCGCTGTGGCCGCCGCGACGTCGACGATCCGGGTCGGGACCGGCGGGGTCATGCTGCCCAACCATCAACCGCTGGTGGTGGCGGAGCAGTTCGGTGTGCTGGAGTCCCTGTTCCCCGGCCGGATCGACATGGGTCTCGGCCGCTCCGTCGGCTTCACCGACGGCATCCGCCGGGCCCTGGGCCGCGACAAGAAGGACGCCGAGGATTTCGCGGCGCAGCTCGACGAGCTGCTCGGCTGGTTCACCGGCGGCCAGAGTGTGCATCCGCAGGTCCACGCCCGTCCCTCGGAGGGCCTGCGGATACCGCCGTATCTGCTGGCCACCGGCGAGGGCGCCGGGATCGCGGCGCGCGCCGGGCTGCCGCTGGTGATCGGTGATCTGCGCGGCAGGGACCGGCTGCTCGCGGCGGTCGAGGGCTACCGGCGGGATTTCCGGCCGTCCACCTGGTCCGAGCGGCCGTACGTGGTCGTCGCCGGGACCGTCGCTGTCGCGGCGACCGAGGAGGAGGCGCGCCGGCTGCTGATGCCGGAGGCGTGGTCGATGGCGTATTCCCGCACCCACGGCTCCTTCCCGCCGCTGCTGCCGCCCGAGCGGATCGAGGCGCTGGAGCGGAGCGGCATGACCGCCAAGGAGCGCGGGTTCTACGAGTCGGGTCTCGTGGGCCACATCGCCGGCACCGAGGAACAGGTCGCCGACGCGCTGGAGACGGTGGTCAAGGAGAGCGGCGCCGACGAGGTGCTGGTGACGACGAGTACGTACGACCGTGCGGCGCTGTTGGACTGTCTGCGGCGGCTCGCCCGTATCGCCGGACTCTCCGCCGAGGCGGCCTGACCAGCGCCGACATCTAGAATCGTCCCTTATGCACAACTCCCACGACCCTTACGTGCGCGTCCGCGGCGCCCGGGAGCACAACCTGCGCGGCGTCGACGTCGACATTCCGCGTGACGCCCTGGTCGTGTTCACGGGCGTTTCCGGCTCCGGGAAGTCCTCCCTGGCCTTCGGCACGATCTATGCCGAGGCGCAGCGCCGCTACTTCGAGTCCGTCGCGCCGTACGCCCGCCGGCTGATCCACCAGGTGGGCGCGCCCAAGGTCGGTGAGATCACCGGTCTGCCCCCGGCGGTCTCGCTGGAACAGCGCCGCTCCTCCCCCACGTCGCGGTCTTCCGTCGGCACGGTCACCACTCTTTCCAACTCGCTGCGCATGCTGTTCTCGCGGGCAGGCGACTACCCGGACGGCGCTCCGCGGCTCGACTCGGACGCCTTCTCGGCGAACACGGCCGCCGGCGCCTGCCCCCGGTGCCACGGTCTGGGCCGGGTGCACAGCACCACGGAGGAACTGCTCGTGCCCGACTCGTCGCTGTCGATCCGCGAGGGCGCGATCGCGGCCTGGCCCGGAGCGTGGCAGGGCAAGAACCTGCGCGACGTGCTGGACGCACTCGGTTACGACGTCGACCGGCCGTGGCGGGAGCTGGAGCGGAAGGACAGGGACTGGATCCTGTTCACGGACGAGCAGCCGGTCGTCACGGTGCACCCGGTCCGCGAGGCGGGCCGCATTCAACGTCCTTACCAGGGCACGTACACGGGCGCACGGCGCCATGTGCTGCACACGTTCGCGGACTCCAGGAGCGCCACGCTGCGCGCCAGGGCCGAACGGTTCCTGACCAGCGAGCCGTGTCCGTCGTGCGGCGGCAGCAGACTGCGGCCGGCGGCACTGGCGGTGACCTTCGCGGGTCGTACGATCGCCGAGCTGGCCGAACTGCCGCTGACCGCGCTCGCCGGGGTGCTGGAGGAAGCGGCGGGTGGCGAGACGGCTCGGGTGCTGACCGCGGACCTGCTGGCGCGTATCGCCACGGTGGCCGATCTGGGCCTGGGCTATCTGAGTCTGGACCGGGCCACCCCCACGCTCTCCAGCGGCGAGTTGCAGCGGCTACGGCTGGCAACCCATCTGCGCTCGGGGCTGTTCGGTGTCGTCTACGTCCTCGACGAGCCGTCGGCGGGGTTGCACCCGGCCGACACGGAGGCCCTGCTGGTCGTCCTCGACCGGCTCAAGGCGGGCGGCAATTCCGTCTTCGTGGTGGAGCACCACCTCGGTGTGGTCCGGCACGCGGACTGGCTCGTCGATGTGGGACCGCTGGCGGGGGAGCACGGCGGGCGGGTGCTGCACAGCGGCCCCCCTGACCAGCTCGCCCAGGTGGCCGAGTCGGCGACCCGCCGCTTCCTCCTGGACGCCGGCCCGCCCGCCGCGCGTACCCCGCGTGCACCGTCCGGCCACCTGGCCCTCGGGCCGCTCACCCGCCACAACCTGCGCGGGCTCACCACCAGGTTGCCCCTTTCGGTGCTGACCGCGGTGACGGGTGTGTCGGGCTCCGGGAAGTCGACGCTGGTCGGTTCGGTCACCGCGGAACTGCCCGGCGTGCAGCGCCTGGTGACGGTGGACCAGAAGCCGATCGGCCGCACCCCGCGCTCCAACCTCGCCACCTACACCGGGCTGTTCGACGTGGTCCGCAAGATCTTCGCCGCGTCCGGGGAGGCGCGCGAGCGTGGCTACAGGGCCGGCCGCTTCTCCTTCAACGTGGTCGGCGGCCGGTGCGAGACCTGTCAGGGGGAGGGCTTCATCTCCGTGGAGTTGTTGTTCCTGCCCAGTACGTACGCACCCTGCCCGGACTGCGGCGGCGCCCGCTACAACGAGGAGACGCTGCAAGTCCGCCACGAGGGCCTGAACATCGCGGAGGTGCTCGACCTGACGGTGGAGACGGCAGCGGACTTCTTCACCGACGTCCCGGCGGCGGCACGCAGCCTGCGTTCGCTGCTCGACGTGGGCCTCGGCTATCTGCGGCTCGGCCAGCCCGCGACGGAACTGTCGGGCGGCGAGGCGCAGCGCATCAAACTGGCGACGGAGCTCCAGCGGCTGCGCCGCGGTCACACGCTGTACGTGCTGGACGAGCCGACGACGGGGCTGCATCCGGCCGATGTCGAGGTGCTGATGCGCCAGTTGCACGGGTTGGTGGACGCGGGCCACACGGTGGTCGTGGTCGAGCACGACATGGACGTGGTGGCGGGCGCGGACTGGGTGATCGATCTGGGCCCGGGAGGGGGCAACGAGGGCGGCCGGATCGTGGCGGCCGGCCCCCCGGCCGAGGTGGCACGCACGCAGGGCAGCCGCACGGCTCCGTACCTGGCCAGAGCCTTGCGGGGCGACGGGGGCTGATCCTCCGGGGCGGTCCGATTGGGGTACGTCCGCGGACCGTGCCGGGAGCGGGACCGGTACCTCAACAGGACTGTGCGGAAGTGACGTCGGACGAGGACGAGGTGGCAGGGGCGGCCGGCTCGCGCCGGATGTCATGGTGCCGACGTGGGGGCCGCCGTAGACCACGGCCCAGGGGCGCGGCCCGGGGGTACGCCCATCAGTGTGGGGGGACCCCCACACTGATCCGGCCTGATCCAAACGAAAGACCCTAGCGCTTGGCCTTGCGGGTCGCCCGCAGCCACTCCCTGTTCATGGCCGCGATCGACGGAAGCGGGATGCCCTTGGGACACGCAGTGGCGCACTCCCCGGTGAGGGTGCATCCGCCGAAGCCCTCGTCGTCCATGGTGGCGACCATCTCGAGCACCCGGGTCTCGCGCTCGGGTGCTCCCTGGGGCAGCACATTGAGGTGGTTGACCTTCGCGGAGGTGAAGAGCATCGCCGAGCCGTTGGGGCAGGCCGCGACGCACGCCCCGCAGCCGATGCACTCGGCGTGCTCGAACGCCGAGTCGGCGTCCGGCTTGGGGACCGGGGTGGCGTGCGCGTCGGGGGCGGAGCCGGTGGGGGCGCTGATGTAGCCGCCCGCCTGGATGATCCGGTCGAAGGCGGAGCGGTCGACGACGAGATCCTTCACGACGGGGAAGGCGGCCGCCCGCCACGGCTCGATGTCGATGGTGTCGCCGTCGCGGAAGGAGCGCATGTGGAGCTGGCAGGTGGTGGTGCGCTCCGGGCCGTGGGCTTCGCCGTTGATGACCAGCGAGCAGGCGCCGCAGATGCCTTCACGGCAGTCGTGGTCGAAGGCGACCGGCTCCTCGCCCCGCAGAATGAGGTCCTCGTTGAGGGTGTCGAGCATCTCCAGGAACGACATGTCGGAGGAGATGCCGTCGACGACGTAGGTGGTCATGGCGCCGGGGGCGTCGGCGTTCTGCTGGCGCCAGACGCGCAGTTCGAGCTTCATGCATAGCTCCGCTGGGTGGGGTGGACGTACTCGAAGACGAGGTCTTCCTTGTGCAGTACCGGCGCGGAGCCCGTGAACTCCCAGGCGGCGGCGTAGCCGAACTCCTCGTCCCGGCGGGCGGCTTCGCCGTCGGCGGTCTGGGACTCCTCGCGGAAGTGGCCGCCGCAGGACTCCGAGCGGTGCAGGGCGTCGAGGCACATGAGTTCGGCGAGCTCGAGGTAGTCGACGATGCGGTTGGCCTTCTCCAGCGACTGGTTGAACTCTTCACCGGTGCCGGGGACCTTGATGCGCCGCCAGAACTCCTCGCGGAGCTGCGGGATCCGCGCGAGCGCCTTGCGCAGCCCCGCGTCGGTGCGGGCCATTCCGCAGAACTCCCACATGAGTTCGCCGATCTCCCGGTGGAAGGAGTCGGGGGTGCGGTCGCCGTCGACGGCGAGGAGCAGATTCAGCCGGTCCTCGGTCTCCGCGACGGCCGCGGTGACCTCGGGATGCGAGGCGTCGACAGGGGCGAAGCCACCGCGCGCGAGATAGTCGTTGATCGTGGCCGGCAGGACGAAGTAGCCGTCGGCCAGGCCCTGCATCAGCGCCGAGGCGCCGAGGCGGTTTGCGCCGTGGTCGGAGAAGTTGGCCTCGCCGATGGCGAAGAGGCCGGGGACGGTGGTCTGCAGGTCGTAGTCGACCCACAGTCCGCCCATCGTGTAGTGCACGGCCGGGTAGATGCGCATCGGAACCTCGTACGGGTTCTCCGCGGTGATCCGTTCGTACATCTCGAAGAGGTTGCCGTACTTCTCCTCGACCTTGGCCCGGCCCATCCGGGCGATGGCGTCGGTGAAGTCCAGGTAGACGCCCTGCCCGCCGGGGCCGACGCCGCGTCCCTCGTCGCAGACGGTCTTCGCGGCGCGTGAGGCGATGTCGCGTGGCACGAGGTTGCCGAAGGAGGGGTAGATGCGCTCGAGGTAGTAGTCGCGCTCGTTCTCGGGGATCTCGTTCGGCGGCCGGGCGTCGCCGCGGGCCTTCGGCACCCAGATGCGGCCGTCGTTGCGGAGCGACTCGCTCATCAGCGTCAGCTTGGACTGGTGGTCGCCGGTGCGCGGGATGCAGGTGGGGTGGATCTGGGTGAAGCAGGGGTTGGCGAAGTACGCGCCGCGCCGATGGGCGCGCCAGATCGCGGTCGCGTTGGAGTTCATGGCGTTCGTCGAAAGATAGAAGACGTTGCCGTAGCCGCCGGTGGCGAGCACCACCGCGTCGGCGAAGTACGTGGAGATCTCGCCCGTGACCAGGTCGCGGGCGACGATGCCGCGGGCGCGCCCGTCGACGACGATCAGGTCGAGCATCTCGGTGCGGGCGTGCATCGTGACGGTGCCGGCTGCGATCTGGCGGGAGAGCGCCTGGTAGGCACCGAGGAGGAGTTGCTGGCCGGTCTGGCCGCGGGCGTAGAAGGTGCGGGAGACCTGGACGCCGCCGAAGGACCGGGTGTCGAGCAGTCCCCCGTACTCGCGGGCGAACGGCACGCCCTGGGCCACGCACTGGTCGATGATCTCGACGGAGATCTGGGCGAGGCGGTGGACGCCTGACTCGCGGGCGCGGAAGTCGCCGCCCTTGACGGTGTCGTAGAAGAGGCGGTGTACGGAGTCGCCGTCGTTGCGGTAGTTCTTGGCGGCGTTGATCCCGCCCTGGGCGGCGATGGAGTGGGCGCGTCGTGGCGAGTCCTGGTAGCAGAACTGCTCTACGTGGTAGCCCTGTTCGGCGAGCGTGGCGCCGGCCGCCCCGCCGGCGAGGCCGGTGCCGACGACGATGACGGTGTGCTTGCGGCGGTTGGCGGGGTTGACCAGCTTCGCCTCGAAGCGGCGTTTGTCCCAGCGTTCCGCGATCGGCCCGTCGGGGGCCTTGGTGTCGGCGATCGGTGCGCCGGTCTCGTACTCTGCGTAGTCGTGGTGCATGTCAGCTCACCCATCCGGTCATGACGGCGACGGGCACGGAGACGAAACCGGCCGTCAGCACGAGCGCCAGCCCGTGGGCGGCGGCCTTGAGAATGCGCTCGCGGGTGGCACTGCCCACCCCGAGGGTCTGCGCGGCGCTCCAGAAGCCGTGGCGGATGTGCAGTCCGACGGCGAGCATCGCGACGATGTAGACGGTGTTGCCGTACCAGGTCGAGAACGTGGCGACGACGTTCTCGTACGGGTGGCCGGCCTGGGCGTTCTCGTTCACGGTGAGCGTCGTCAGATCCAGCAGGTGCCAGACGATGAAGAGTCCGACGATGACGCCGCCCCAGCGCATGGTGCGGGTGGCGTAGCTCGAACGAGGTCGTTTGTGGACGTACTTGGCCGGACGCGCCTTGATGTCGCGCCGGCTGAGCTGGTAGGCGGAGACGGCGTGGCCGACGACCGCGAGGAGCAGGACCACGCGCACCAGCCACAGCCCCCACGAGTAGTGCAGCACGGGGGCACCCATGGTGCGCAGCCAGTGGCCGTAGGCGTTGAACTCGTCCGGGCCGAAGAAGATCTTGAGGTTGCCCATCATGTGGGCGACGAGATAGCCGAGCATGATCAGACCGCTGACGGCCATGACCGTCTTCTTGCCGAGGGTGGACCGCCAGAACAGCCGCAGAACGGACGCCTGCCGGTCCCTCTCGGGTTGCCGGTTCCTCTTGGACGGGTGCTGGTCCGTCCTGGACGGATCCCGGTCCGTCCTCGTTGCCAGAGCCATGCCGTCGACGCTAGGGCCGCACCGGTCCAGAGGTCCAAGACATGATCCGGCTCATCTTCATAGGCTCCACCTATGGCACCTTTAAACTGGGCGCATGCAGTTCCAGCAGCTCCTCTACTTCGTCGCCGTGGCGGAGACGCGCCACTTCACCCGCGCCGCCGAACGCGTCCACGTGTCACAGCCCTCCCTCTCCCAGCAGATCCGGGCGCTGGAGAAGGAGCTGGGTGCCGACCTGTTCGGCAGGGCGCGCGGCAACATCGCCCTCACCGACGCCGGCGAGGCCCTGCTGCCGCTGGCCCGCCGCATCCTCGCCGACACCGACACAGCCCGTCGCGAGGTCCAGGAACTGGCCCAGCTGCGCCGCGGCCGGGTGCGGCTGGGCGCCACCCCCAGCCTGTGCACCGGCCTGCTGCCCGAAGTGCTGCGCGCCTTCCACGACAGGCATCCCGGGATCGAGCTGCTGATCGAGGAGTCCGGCTCGCACGATCTCGTACGGGAGCTGGCGCGCGGCTCTCTCGACCTGGCGCTGGTCGTCCTGCCGCTGCCGACACCGGCGCCGGCGCTCACCACGGTCGAACTGCTCCAGGAGGACCTCGTCGTGGTGTCCTCCCCCGGTTCGCAGCCCCCACGCAGCCCGGTGCGGATCGCCGACCTCGCGGGCCAGCCGCTCGTGATGTTCCGGCACGGCTACGACCTGCGGGAGCTGACGGTGGCGGCCTGCCGCGCCGAGGGTTTCGAGCCCTCGTTCACGGTGGAGGGCGGTGAGATGGACGCCGTACTGGGATTCGTACGGGCGGGCCTCGGCGTCGCCGTCGTGCCCAGCATGGTCGCAGAGCGGGCCGGCGGCGATCTGCGGGTCACCCCGCTCGCCCGCCCCGGTCTGCGCCGCACCATCGCTCTCGCGCACCGCAGCGACGTCGCCCCGCCCCGTGCCGCCCGCGAGTTGCAGCGGCTGCTGCTGGCCGCGCGGGCGGCACCTTGACGTCAGACCGCGTCGGCCAGGACCAGCGTGTGGATCCGGTCCGGAGCGCCGGGCCTGGCGTAGTACCAGCCCTGGGCGGTGTCGCAGCCGATCTCACGCAGCTGTTCGGCCTGCGCTCCGGTCTCCACGCCCTCCACCGTGACGGCGAGTTCCAGGCTGTGCGCCAGTGAGACGATGCCCTCGACGATCTTGAGGTCGACGGGATCGGCGGGGTGTCGCTGCATGCCCTGGGTGAACGAACGGTCCAGCTTGAGCACGCTCACCGGCAGCCGCCGCAGATTGGCAAGGTTGGAGTACCCGGTGCCGAAGTCGTCGAGCGCGATGTCCACGCCCATCTCCGCGAGCTGCCGCAGCGGCTTGAGCAGATCCTCGTCGGCGCCGATGAGCGCCGACTCCGTGACCTCCAGGCACAGCGCGCCCGGCTCGAGGCCCGACCGCTCGAGGACTTCGACGGTGTCGGTCACCAGCCCGGGATGCTGGAGCTGGGCGGGCGAGAGGTTGACGTTGATCCGCAGCGGCCCACCGTCGGAGTGCCGCTTCTGCCAGAACCGGGCCTGGCGTACGGCCTCTTCCAACACCCAGCGGCCCAGCGGCACGATCAGCCCGGTGCGCTCCGCGAGCGGTATGAACCGGTCGGGCCCGAGCACCCCGTGCTGCGGATGGCACCAGCGCACCAGCGCCTCGGCGCCGTGCACGCTGCCGTCCCCGAGGTGCACCAGCGGCTGGTACTCGATGAAGAACTCACCGCGCTCCAGGGCGGCGGGCAGCGCGTTGGTCAGCCCGTGCCGCGTGATGACACGGGCGTCGGCCTCCGGGTCGGCGCGCTCGTAGCGGTTGCCGCCCGCCGACTTGGCCCGGTACATGGTGATGTCGGCGCTGCGCAGCACCTCGGCGCCGGTCCGCTCGCCGGCCGGTCCCTCGACGATGCCGATGCTGCCGCGTACCGTGAACTCCCGCCCGTCCACGCAGATCGGGGTGGCCAGGGCGCCGAGGATGCGGGCGGCGAGCTCGTCGACCTCGCGCTGGGTGTCGGGCCCGGTGGTCAGCGCGACGAATTCGTCGCCGCCGAGGCGGGCGACCATCTCGCCCGGCGCGGTGGCACAGCTCTGCAGCCGGTCCGCGACCTCCACCAGCAGCCGGTCGCCGGTGGCGTGGCCGAGGCTGTCGTTGATGGTCTTGAAGCCGTCGAGGTCGAGGTAGCACAGCCCGAAACGGGCGCCGTTCCCCGCGCCGACCGCCTTCTCCAGACGCTCGAAGAACAGGGTGCGGTTGGGCAGGCCGGTCAGTGCGTCGTGCGTGGCCTCGTACCGCAGCCGCAGATTGAGCAGCCGGCGCTCCGTGGTGTCCTCCAACAGTGCCAGCTGGTACTGCGGTTGGCCGTCGGCGTCACGCAGCAGGGAGACGGTCAGATTGGTCCACAGGGCGGTGCCGTCGTTGCGGTAGAACGGCTTCTCGACCCGGTAGTGCTCGCGCTCCCCGTTCACCAGCTCCCGGTAGAGCTCCCACACCTGCGGCCGGTCCTCGGGGTGCGCCCAGTCGGTGACCTTGCGGCCGCGGACGTGGTTCTCGAGTCCGCCGAACATCTGGGTCAGGGTGTCGTTGACCTCGAGCACGTTGCCCTCGAGATCGGCGATCCCGATACCGATCGCGGCGCCCTCGAAGACCGCTCGGAAGCGGGCCTCCGTGGCGTGCATGGCCTGCAGCGCCTCGCTGCGTGCCAGCAGCGACGAGCGGGCGATGGCCTCCTGTTCGGCCAGCGTGCGCTCCCGCAGGGCCTGGGCGAAGCCCGCGGCGAGCGCGTGCTGCAGCCGTGCACAGCGCGCCCGGTGCTCCTCCGTGCTCTGCTCCGGGTCGCCGCAGTACAGCACCAGATACGCATCGACGACTCCGAGCGTGCGGCTGAGCGCGTCCGGGTCGGTGCAGTGTGCGCGGACCAGTGCGGCGCCCACACCGTGGGCGGGCTGTGCGGTGAACGGGCGGGCGTGCAGCGCCTCGTTCAACTCGCGGGCAAGCGGCAGCAGATGCTGTTCGAACTCGGGACGGGTCATCGACGTGGCCGTGGCCGGGAAGATGGCCCGGCTCCAGATCGTCGCGAACCGCCTGATCCGGTCGTCCAGGGCGTCCTGGCCGTCCGTGGCCGCGGCCGTCTGTGACGTCTGCTTCACGCCTTTCGCCCCACCCCGGCGAAGCCGGAGAAGGCGAATGGGTCCTCCTGGTCGACGGGCCCCTCGGGCCTCCAGCGCGGCATGGACACCAGGCCCGGTTCGACCATGGTGAACCCGTCGAAGAACGCAGCGATCTCGCGCGAACGCATCACCAGCGGGTTGCGGATGTCGCGGTAGACCTCGACCGCCCCGCCGGCCCGTTCGGCCGGCACCGGAATGCCCTCGTAGGAGGCGTGGGTGAGGAGGATCAGGCTGCCGGGGGCCAGTGCGTCGCGCAGTTCGGCCACCGCCGCCCGGGGATCGTCCTCGTCCTCGAGGAAGTGCAGCACGGCAACGAGGAGCAGCGCCACCGGCCGTTCCAGGTCGAGCAGCCCGGCTTCGGGGCTGTCGAGTATCTGGCGCGGCTTGCGCAGATCGGCGGCGGCGACGTCCGACTGCTCGTCGCCTTCGAGCACGGCGCGGCTGTGGGCGACCGCCACGGGGTCGTGGTCGACGTAGAGCACCCGGGCCTCGGGAGCGGCCTTGCGGGCGACTTCGTGGACATTCCCGAACGTCGGAATGCCGGAGCCGATGTCGAGGAACTGAGTGACGCCCTCCGCCACCGCGTAATTGACCGCCCGGCGCATGAAGGCACGGTTCGCCTGCATGATCTTGGGGAGTCCCGGGAGGAACTCCATGGCCTTGCGCGCGGCCTCCCTGTCGACCTCGAAATTGTGCGATCCGCCCAGGTAGAAGTCGTAAATGCGGGACACGCTCGGCACCGATATGTCGATGCCTTGCGGGGCCCAGGCCGGACGCTCCATCGATGTCTCCAACTAGTCGCCACGGGGGAGTTCGGCCATGACCATGGCCGGCGTTCGAGCCGAGGCTACTGATCGCCCGCCAAGAGGGCGACCCCAAACGGAAATTCGCGGTCCGTTCTTGGTCACACGTGGTCGTCACGAGCCGTCGTCATCCGCCCGCGTCACACCCTCTCGGCACACTCCCGCCGCACATGCGTCGGTCCCGCGTCACGCGCGGGGGCGTGTCGCGGGCCGACGCCTGCCGGAGGCGCAGCGTGGGGACTACTTGGGCGCTCCGACCGGCTTGCCCTCCGGCGATACGGCGTACCAGGTGCCGCCGACACCCTGGCCGTTGGTGTCACCCGGCTTGGAGTCGCCCGCGAAGGTGTAGATCGGCCAGCAGTCGATGGTCTGCTGCTCGATCCCGTCGGGGCGGTCGAAGGTGACGAAGCCCTTCTTGAGGATTCCGACGGTGTCGTTCTTGTCGACGGGCTCCACGACCGGCCACTTCTTGAGGCAGTCTCCGGTGCAGGCCGTCTTCATGGGCCAGGCGGAGTCCTTCATGAAGCGGTAGACGGTCATGCCGTTCTTGTCGACCACGATCTCACCGAGCTTGGGGTCCTTGCGCACGGACAGACCGGCCAGATCAGCGGGCTCGGTGCCCTCGTCGCCCGTCTCCTCACCGGACTCCCCGGCCGCGCCGGGAGCGGCCTTCTTGCCGTCGGGGGCCGCCGCGTACCAAGTACCGCCGACACCCTGGCCCTTGACGTCGCCCGCCTTGGTGTCCTTGGCGTAGCGGTACATCGGCCAGCCGTCGATGGTGAGCTGCTTCGTACCGTCCGCCCTCGTGATCTCACCGAGCAGCGACGGGTCCACGCCGGGGGCGGCACTGGCTCCGCCCGCGGCCACGATGGGCCACGCCTTGGCGCAGTCGCCTTCGCAATTCGACTTCGGCGGCTTGGCGGTGTCCTTGTCGAAACGGTAGAGCGTGAGGCCTTCGCTGTCGGCGAGGACCTCGCCCAAGTCCTTGCTCTCCCAGACCGCGAGCTGTCCCGCAGGCTTGGCGGCCGCCGCCTCGCCGCCCGCTTCGGAGCCGTAACCGGCCTCGGAGCCGTAACCGTTGCCGGGCTGTGCGGGGTTGGCGGCGCCGACCGCCTGGCCGTTGGGGGTTTCGTTGCCCTTTTCCTGACCGCACGCCGTCGTCAGCGCGAGTACGGCCGCCGCAGTCACCGCGAGCGAGGCGTTCCGCCAGGTGTTCATGTCCACTCCCGTAGTTCATCCAACTGGTTCCGGCGCCTGGGAGCGCCGTTCATGGCCCTAGGTACGGACGGGAGGGTGACGGGTGTTCAACGTGTTTGAAAAAATCTTCGGCGTCCTGACCGCGAATGGTCGAATCCTGGTTCCACCAGGTGAATTCACCCCACGAGGAGCGGCCGCAGAATTGGCCGGATCTCAACTGCCCCATGAAGCACTCACGTCACTGGGCGTACCGGAACCGTTCCAGAGCGCCGAGCACCCGCTCGCGCATCGTGGCACTCCCCTTGTGCCCGGAGTCGTCCACGACCACCAGTTCCGCGTCGGTCCAGCTGCGGCCGAGTTCCCACGCGGTCTCGAGCGGTGAACTGAGATCGAGACGGCCGTGGAGAAGCACTCCGGGAATTCCATTCAGCCGCCCGGCACCGCGCAGCAGTGCCCCCTCCTCCAGCCATGCCCCGTGCGCGAAGTAATGCGCGGTGATCCGCACCAGGGCGAGCCGCGCTTCCGAGGGCCTGCCGCTGTAGGGGTCCGGCCCGCCGTTCGGCTCCAGGGACAGGACGGCGTCCTCCCAGCGACACCACTCGTCGGCCGCGTTCTCCCGTACCGTCCGGTCGGGGCTTTCCATACGGCGCGCGTACGCGGCGACGAGGTCGCCGCTGCTCCCCGCCTCCGGTACGCCGGCGCGGAAACGGTCCCACTGCTCCGGGAAGAAGCGGCCCACTCCCCGGTAGAGCCAGTCGATCTCCCGTCGCCGTGTTGTGGTCACGCCGTTGACGACTATCTCCGAGACCCGCCGAGGATGGCGTTCCGCATATGCCAGCAGCAGCGTGGACCCCCACGAGCCGCCGTAAAGGAGCCAGCGCTCGATCCCGAGGTGCTCGCGCAGCCGTTCCATGTCGGCGAGCAGATGTTCCGTGGTGTTGAGGCTCATGTCGGCGGCCGGGTCGGCCGCGTGCGGAGTGCTCCGTCCGCAGCCACGCTGGTCGAACAGCACGACCCGGTAGGCCTCCGGGTCGAAGTACCGGCGCATACGGGGGTTGCAGCCGGAACCGGGCCCGCCGTGGACGACGAGCGCGGGCTTGCCCAGCGGGTTGCCGCAGACCTCCCAGTGGACGAGGTTTCCGTCGCCCACGTCGAGCATCCCCTGCTCGTGCGGCTCGATCGGCGGATACAGCTCTGCCAAGACGATGTCCTCTCGGGGGTCCGATCTGCCACGCAGACTCTCCGAAAGATACAACAGCGCTGTTATATTAGGCGCATGCCCTCCACGAGCCCCGACTCCGGCCCCGCCGGCACCCGCCCGGGCCCTGAGATGCTCGGCACCCGCCTGCGCCTCCTGCTCTCAGCTCTCGAGGCGGACGTCACGGCCGTTTACGACGGACTCGGCCTCGAAGGAATGCGCCCGCGCTACGTGCCGGTTCTGCGCATTCTGGCGGCCGAAGGCGCGAGCTCCATCCAGGACCTGGCAGCGGCGACCGGCGTGACCCATTCGGCGGCGAGCCAGACGGTCGCCCAGCTCGTCAAGGAAGGTTTCGCCACGGTCGGCCCGGGCAGGGACGGACGCAGGCGCATCGCCTCCCTCACTGCGAAGGCCGAGGCGCTGCTGCCGGCACTGGACGCCGAGTGGCAGGCGACCGCGGCGGCGGCCACCGCCTTCGAGGCCGAGCTCACGTACCCGCTGAGCGAACTCGTCGGCGAGGCTCTCGCAGTACTGCAGCGACGTTCGATGCTCGAGCGGATCTACGACGCGGCGCCCGATCTCATGCGCCACCGCACCTGATGTAACACCCTGGCGGCAGGTTCACCTGGCCGGATCAGAAAGATGACCCGTTTGCCCTACACCAATCGCGGGTGACCGGAGCCGCTCTTAGCGTTTCGGTGATCGAGGTGCACTTTCCGACCCCTGCGGAAATCGTTCCGCGACTGCTCCTCGGGACCGGAGGACGACCATGCGCACGATACGTGCCGCATCCGCCGCTCTGCTCGGAGCGGCCGCACTCGCACTGACGGCCCCCTCGGCTGCGGCCGTCAACAACACACCGTACGACTTCGAAGTCACGCCCTCGACCGTCGCCGCGGGCGGGCGCATCACTCTGACCGCGGGCGGCTGCCCCAGCAGCACCACGGTCACCTCCGGTGTCTTCGACACCGTCACCATCCCCCGCAACGGCGCGGCCACGGCCACCGTCGACTGGGACGCCACACCGGGCGCCGTGTACTCGGTGCAGTTCAACTGCATCGGCCGGGTCGGGACCCTCGACCTCACCATCGCCGGCGGGGCCGCAGCCCCCTCCGCCCGCTCGACCACGACCACCCCGCCTCAGGGTGTTCGCGGCGGCGTGGGCGGCGGCTTCAAGGAGCTGAACGCGGCGGAGATCGCCGCCGGCAGCGCTCTCGTCGTGGCAGCCGCCACCGCGACCGTGGTCATCATCCGCAGGCGGTCGTCCAACCGCCAGCAGTGATGGGCGCGCAGACCCTGCTGCCCACCCATCAACGGCGCCACCCGCTCCGCACCCCGCACCGACCGCCCGTCGCCCCGAGTCCTGACGAGGATTCGGGGCGGCGGGCGTTTGCGGCCGGTCGTCGGGTGACCGGACGTTCGGAGCATCGGCCGGTCAGGCCTCCTCTCCGATCGTGCGGCGGCGGCGCACGATGAACAGGCTGCCGCCGACGGCCGCCGTGGCGACCAGACCGGCACCGATCGCCATCTCGGCCTTGGTCGGACCGATGGAGCCACCGAGACCACCCTCCGCTCCCCGACCACGGAGCACCCTGAACGAAGCCCTGGCGATCTGCGAGCTGTCGTGGCACCTGACGGTCAGACTGTAGTTGCCGGGAGTCGCGTTGTTCCGCACGCGGGCCGTGGCAACCGACTCGTCGAAGCCCCTGAAAGCGGCGTCCCCGCCGAAGCCGCCGTTCCCGCGGTCGCGGTCGTTGCGGCGGTCGCGGTCGTTGCGGCGGTCTCGGTCGTTGTTACGGTCGCGGTCGTTTCCACGGTCGCGGTCGTTGCCGCCCCGGTCACCACCGTTCCCCCCGCGGTCGCCACCGTTGCCACCGCGGTCGCCGTTGTCGCCGCGGTTGTTGTTGCCGCGGTCGCCGCCGAAGCCGCCATTGCCGCCACCGTTGTTGTCACCCCGGTCACCGCCAAAGCCGCCATTGCCGCCACCGTTGTTGTCACCCCGGTCACCGCCAAAGCCACCGTTGCCGCCACCGTTGCTGTCACCCCGGTCACCGCCAAAGCCACCATTGCCGCCACCGTTGCTGTCACCCCGGTCACCGCCAAAGCCACCGTTGCCGCCACCGTTGCTGTCACCCCGGTCACCGCCAAAGCCGCCATTGCCGCCACCGTTGCTGTCACCCCGGTCACCCCCGTTGCCCCCACCGTTGTCGCCCCGGCCACCACCCCCGTTGCCGCCGTTGCCCCCACCGTTCACCCCGCCGTCACCACCATTGCCCCCGCGGTCGCCACGATCACCGCCGTTGCCACCGAAACCCCCGTCGTCGGCCCGGACACCGCCGGGACCGTAGAAACCTCGGTCGCCGACAGGGGAGAGCGACGCGTCCGGGAACGCGTTGGAGCTGACGACGCCGCCGCGGCGGCATCCGTCGACGTGGATGGTCAGGATGCCGCCCTGAAATACGGAAGACGGGCTGACTCGGACGTTCCGGGGGCCGCTGCTGCCGCCGGCGACCGCCATGGGAGCGCATAGTCCGACGGCCGCGCAGGCGGTCACCGTCGCTGCGAGAGCGCGTGAGGCACGCATCGTTGAACCTCCAGAAGGAAGACGCCCCAAAGCGGCGCTCCGGGATATTCGACGAGTACGTCTTCCATGACGAACCATCACTGGGTGACGCGTTCGACGCATTTCGGGCTTGGTCCACCCCGGTGAGGCGACACGCCGACCGAGCAGCTCATTCCTGACGGAGCCGCAGGTCACAGACCGTCAGAGTGCTTATCGGTCGAAATGCTCGGATGGGCCAGCGCCCACCACCCCTGCCACCCGTTCGCGCTTCCCCCCTCGCAGGACTTGCGCACCGCGCATAGCGTGCCCACAAATGCGCGAAGGGAGAACCATGGGCCAGGACAGGTACGGCTCTCAGACGCGGAGACGCTCGCCCTGGGGGGTACTGGCTCTTGTCATGCTCACCGGGCTTGCCATGGTGAGGAACGGTGTGGATGTGGGCCTCGGGCCGCCGCAACCGGCTGCCGCCGCGTCCCACGGAAGGGTGGGCGAGACGTTCCTTCCCGTACCGCTGGAGCCGCTGCCGTACGCACCGGCGTCGCGGGTGCGCATCCCGACGATCAAGGTGGACGCCCCGATCGTGAACGTGGGACTGGACCCGGAGGGCTGGGTGGAGGCCCCGCCGCCGCACGACGCCAACCTCGCGGGCTGGTACCAGAACGGGGTGTCACCGGGTCAGCGGGGCACCGCCGTCATCGTGGGGCACGTCGACAACCAGGCCGGCCCCGCCGTCTTCTACGGCCTCGGTTCCGTCAAGACGGGCCACCTCATCGACGTGCCTCGCTTCGACGGCCGCGTCGCCGTCTTCGAGGTGTACGGGGTGGAGGTCTTCGCCAAGAACGACTTCCCCGGCGTACGGGTGTACGCCGACACCGGCCAGCCGGAGCTGCGCGTGATCACGTGCGGCGGTGGCTACTCCAAGGCAGGCGGGTACGACGGCAACGTGGTCGTCTTCGCCCGGATGGTCAAGGTCGTCTGACCGAGGTCAACGGCGGGGAACGGTGATCTGGTAGCCCTTGTCGAGCAGCTTCGGCAGGTATCTTCGCAGCGCCGCGACGCTCTGCGTCCGGTTGCCGCCCGCGTCGTGCGAGAGGACGATCACTCCCGGTGCCGCGCCTTTGAGCACCCGGCGGACGATGGTGCCGGTGCCGGGAGTCGCCCAGTCGAGGGTGTCGAGGGTCCATCCGAGCGGCTCCATGCCGAGCTCGGCGCCGATCTCGAAGGAGCGCCGGTTCCAGGCACCATAGGGGGCGCGGTACCACAACGGCGGTTCGCCCACCGCCTCCTCGATCACCTCGCTCGTACGGCCCAGCTGATCGTTGATCTTGGACGACGACAGCTCGGGGATCAGCGGATGGGACCACGTGTGGTTGCCCACCACATGGCCGTCCCCGGCCATCTCCCGCAGCAGATCACGGTGGGCGGTGGCCATCTCGCCGCAGACGAAGAACATCGCCCGCACGTCGTGCTTGCGCAGGATGGCGAGCACGTCCGGTGTGTAGCGGGGGTCGGGACCGTCGTCGAAGGTGAGGACCATGGTGCGGCCCCTGGCGGGGACCTCGAGGATGGGGCGCTTGCGCACCGGCGGCGCGGCGCGTTGCCGTGCGGGCGGCGCGTAGGCCGTCATGGGCCGCAGCCGGTAGGAAGCGGCCTGGGGCGGGCGGGCGACCTCCGGGCCCCCAGCCGGCGCGGGGGCGGCGGGAGCGCGTCCCGGGGCCTCGGCCCGCTCGCTGACGAGCATGCCTCCGACAGCGGCGGCGCCGAGACAGGCGGCGATGCGGAACACCGAACGGCGGCCCGGAAGCAGCTGATCCTCTTTCATGGCCAACTGCTCGCACGACCACTGCCACGACCGTCTGATCAACACCGGTTCCGCGGCGGAAAATACCCGATGGGAGCAGTGCCGGGGCGGGCGGCGCCGTTCGTCGCGGGCCGGGCTGACAGCGGGCAGGCGCCGTGGAGCGGATAGCCTTTTCGTGTGACAGAACACTCGCCGCACCGGTTCGAACGGGGCACGGACGGCCCGAAGGTGATCGTCGTCGGCCTGGACGGCTCCGACTCGTCCCTGCGGGCGGCGGCGTATGCGAGCGGTCTCGCCCGACGGCAGAACGCGCTGCTCGCGATCGTCTACGTACAGCCGGTGATGCCCGCAGGCGCCGCCCTCGGTGTTCCGGTCGCCGACACGACGGGGGAGATCGCCGAGGAACTGGTCGCGGAGATCCGGGCGGCCGCGGAGCGGGTCAGGGGCATTTGGGACGTGCGCTGGGAGTTCCACACCTTCCGCGGCGACCCCTACTCCGGGCTGGTCACCGCGGCCGACGAACTCAAGGCGGACGCCGTGGTGGTGGGTGCCTCCGAGTCGGCCGGGCACCGGATCGTCGGATCGGTCGCGGTCCGGCTGGTGAAGGCCGGGCGGTGGCCGGTGACGGTCGTCCCGTGATCGACGGCCGGTGACCGTCGTCCCGTGATCCCGGACGTGCTCTCAGCGTCCCATGGTCAGACCGTCCGCTGCTGCGCCGCGGCTGAGGACGGTGTCGCTGATCGTTGCGCGGGCGGTGACGTAGTCGTCGCGCGGGCCCTCGCGGCGGATCGCGTCCGGCAGGTTGACGACGCGGCCTGCGACCGTGTCCATCCACTGCGGGATGTACTCGGCCTTCGTGACCTCCCAGCGGCCGTTGCTGGTGGCGGGCGGGGCGAAGGTGAAGCGGGCGATGGAGCTCTCGTTGCCGCGCGGGTCCTGTTCGCCGAGGTGGTTGATCATGGAACCGGCGATCTGGTCGCCCATGCCGTAGACGATCCAGGTGCCGTTGACCTTCTCGTACGCCTGCGGGACGTGGGCGTGGGTACCGAGGATCAGGTCGATGTCGGGGCGTCCGGCGGTGGTGGAGGCGGTGAGCGACCGGCCGAGGTCCAGCTGCCGCTGGTCGGGGGCGGTCTGCCACTCGGTGCCCCAGTGGAGGCTGACGACGACCACATCGGCCCCGGCGCTCCGCGCGGCGCGAGCGTCGTCGATGATCTGCCGCTCGTCGATGAGGTTCACGGTCCAGGGCGGGTCCGCGGGCACCCGGTAGCCGTTGATGCCGTAGGTGTAGGCGAGTTGCGCCACCTTGGCGCCCCCGGCGGTGAGCCAGGCGGGCTGGTCGGCCTCCTCGGGGGTGCGGGCGGAACCGACGTGCTGGACGCCCGCGTGGTCCAGGGCGTCCAGGGTGCGCCACACCCCCGCGGTCCCGTCGTCGAGGGTGTGG
This sequence comes from Streptomyces sp. NPDC006283, assembly GCF_040613325.1. Classification (NCBI taxonomy): domain Bacteria; kingdom Bacillati; phylum Actinomycetota; class Actinomycetes; order Kitasatosporales; family Streptomycetaceae; genus Streptomyces; species Streptomyces sp. NPDC006283. The sequence goes on from NZ_JBEXRZ010000036.1 coordinate 40,802, forward strand.
TTGGAGGCGGTGGAGCAGGAGTCGTAGCCGACCGAGGCGAGCCCTTCGGCGATCTCGGGCGGCGACTTGAAGAGGGGGAAGCCGGTGTACTCGCCGTTGGCACCGTAGACCGTCTCCATGTGGCAGACGGCGATGTCCGCGCTGGAGACGACGGGGCCGACGGCGGCGAGCATGGGGCGGAAGTCGTAGCCGCGTCCGCGCCCCGCCTCGGCGGCCTGGTTGATGACCGAGCCGTGCGGGATCACGTCCCCGCTGGCCACGAGCGTGAAGCCGCGCGGGGCGGATGCGGCCCCGGCGGCGGGGGGCGCGATGCCGCTGGAGCCTTTCCCGGGTGCGGCGCGGTGGTCCGGGTCCTGCAGCCCGGCGCAGCCCGCCGCTCCCGCGAGCAGCACAGCACAGACAGCCACCGTGGTCCGTGGCGCGCGTCTCGTGTGCGTCATCGTCGACGCACCTCCCATTTGTGTGATTAACGGCATGTCTATCGAATCCATAGGTGCGGGCTCCGCCGAGTCAAGCGACCGAGCCGACGCGGTCACCGCAACGGACCTGTGAATTCCGATCGGGCCAGCCGGGCCGGTTGACCGTTCACCGCACCACTCGCCGCTCGGTGCGACCGTTCGTCGACGACAGCGGTACGCCGACTGTCGCCGCGCGCCGGGATGCGTTCGTATACGCCACGTGGCAGCAGACCTCCGGGGAGAAGGGTGTGGGCAATGGCGACCGCGACGACCGACGAGCGGACCTTGGCGGATCTGCAGCGCGAGCACGGGCCCGCACTGCTGAGCTTTCTGCTCGGGCTGACCTACGGGGACCAGCAGCGCGCCGAGGACCTGGTGCAGGAGACGCTGGTGCGGGCCTGGCAGCACCCGGAGGCCTTCGACGCCCCCTACGAGTCCATGCGCCCCTGGCTCTTCACCGTGGCTCGCCGGCTCGCGATCGACGCCCGGCGCTCGCGCCTGGCCCGCCCCACGGAGATCGGCGACGGTGTGCTCGCCACCACGCCCGACCCCGCGGACGTCACCGAAAGCGCGGTCGCCGCGCTCGATGTGCGCGCGGCAGTGGGGTCACTGAGTCCCGAGCATCGCGCCGTTCTCGTCCAGATCTACTTCCACGGTCTGAGCGTGAACGAGGCCGCCCAGGCCCTCGGCATTCCGCCGGGCACCGTCAAGTCGCGCTCGCACTACGCCTTGCGCGCCCTCGCCCGCTGCCTGCCGGGCTACAGCAGGCGCGCCGCCCCCTCCGCCCCGGGCACACCGGTGATGAGCGCCTCCCCCACGGGTCACGGCCACCGGGCGGCCATATGCGAAACGTCACGCGCCAGTTGAGCAAAGACGCGCCGCCGGCCGTGTTTGTCGGTGGAGGCTCGTGGTCGAGACGCGAACGCAGGCGTACGGAAGAGGGTGGAGGAGAGTGCAGCCCGAAAGTACGAACGGCACCAGCGGAGGCGGGCTCGCGGTCCCCATGGCATGGCTCTGCGCGGAGTACACGGCCGACGAGATGATGCGCAACGGCGCCCTGGTCGACAGCGGCTCGCTCGAATTCCGGGCCGGCCGGCAGACACTCGCGCTCACCATCCATCTCTGCGACGGACCGGACCCCCACGCCGGCATCCGCACGGCCGCGCGCATCGACCACTGGCTGACGGTGACGTCGTACGGGCACCCCTGGCCGCAGTGGGTGCAGCGGCAACTCGCCGCCAGGACGGAGCGGATGCGCCGCGGCGGCGAGGATCCCGACCTGACGCTCGCCTCGGAGGCGTGGCGCCGGCTGCGGGACACCCAACTGCTCGCCACCGACCTGGGGAATCTCGAGCCGTGGCACCCGGCCCACGTCCCGGAACCGGCCGCCGACGAAGCCGCCCAGGTGTGGACGCCGGCGTGGGAATTGGGGCTGCCGCTCGGCCACCTGGCCATCCACCTGTGGTGAACGCCGGGCACCTCAGGTGCGCGGTCCCGCCGACGAATGGACGCCTGCCCGGTACTTGGGGATACGGACGGTTATCTTCATGCCCGCGCCGACGGCCGTCTCGATGACCAGCCCGTAGTCGTCCCCGTACACCTGTCGCAGTCGCTCGTCGACGTTGCTCAGCCCGATGCCCGACGAGGTGCTGCGCTCCCCCGCGAGGATGCCGCGCAGGATGTCCGGGTCCATCCCCACGCCGTCGTCCTCGATGGTCACCATCGCCTCCGCGCCCGCGTCCTGGGCGGCGATCGTGACACGGCACTCGTTCCTCGAGTCCTCGAGCCCGTGCTTGACGGCGTTCTCGACGAGAGGCTGCAGGCACAGGAACGGCAGGGCCACCGGCAGGACCTCCGGGGCGACCTGGAGCGTGACCTTCAGCCGGTCGCCGAAACGGGCCCCGGCCAGCGCCAGATACTGCTCGATGGAGCGCAGTTCGTCGGCGAGTTGGGTGAACTCGCCGTGCCGACGGAAGGAGTAGCGGGTGAAGTCGGCGAACTCGAGAAGGAGTTCCCGGGCGCGCTCGGGGTCGGTGCGGACGAAGGACGCGATCGCGGCGAGCGAGTTGAAGATGAAGTGCGGGGAGATCTGCGCGCGCAGGGCCCGGATCTCGGCCTCGATCAGGGCGGTGCGGGACCGGTCGAGCTCGGTGAGTTCCAGCTGTACGGAGACCCAGCGGGCCACCTCGGTGGCGGCCCGCACCAGGACGGCGGACTCCCGTGACCCGTAGGCGACCAGGGCCCCCAGCACGCCTTCCTCGCCGGTCAGGGGGGCGATGACGACCCAGCGCAGCGGGCAGTCCAGGTCGTCGCACTCGGAGTGGACGCTCTGGCTGCGCCCGGAGTCGAGCATCTCGGCGACGAGCGCCATCACCTGCTGCCGGTGGCGCTCCGCGCCTGGGCCGTCCCAGGCGAGCACCGCTTCGCGGTCGGTGAGGCAGAGCGCCTCCGTGCCGAGCAGGGAACGCAGCCGGCGGGCGGCCTTGCGGGCCGTGTCCTGCGTGAGGCCCGCGCGCAGCGGCGGGGCGGCGAGAGAGGCGGTGTGCAGCGTGTGGAAGGTGGCGCGTTCCACGGGCGTGCCGAGATCGAGGTCGGGGCGTGCGCCGCGGCCGGCCGTCATCCGGCCGAGCACCATGCCGACGGCCAGCAGTACGGCCCCCGCCGCGGCCAGCGCGGCCACTCCGGTGCCGGTCATCCCGGTACCCCTTCGCCGTTCGTCGTGGCGCCCCTCGGCCGGTCGTCGTGGTACCCGGTCATCGCGGTGCTCCTTCGTGCTGCGGTCGCCCGACGAGGTCCTCCGGCAGATGCAGCCGGGCCAGGGTGGCTGCCGCGCCGGCGGGTATGTGGCGCGGGGTGGCCAGGGAGACGGCCACCATGGTCAGGAATCCGAGCGGCACCGACCAGACCGCGGGCCAGGCCATCAGCGTGTGCGCCCAGCCCTCGGGCGCGAGGCCGGTGCGCGTGGCCATCACGGCGGTCAGTGCCGCGCCGCCGCCGACGACGAGGCCGGCGGCCGCCCCGGGCGGGGTGAGCCCGCGCCACCAGATGCCGAGAATCAGCAGCGGACAGAACGAGGAGGCGGAGACGGCGAAGGCGAGTCCGACCGCGTCGGCGACGGGCACATTGGTCGCCACCGCGCTCAGCGCGAGCGGCACGGCCATGGCGGACAGGGTGGCAAGCCGGAAGTGCCGTACACCGCGCGAGGGCAGCACGTCCTGCGTGATCACGCCGGCCACCGACATGGTGAGCCCGGAGGCGGTGGACAGGAAGGCGGCGAACGCACCCCCGGCGAGGAGTGCGCCGAGCAGTTCGCCGGCGAGCCCGCCGACGATCCGTTCCGGCAGTATCAGGACGGCTGCGTCGGCGGCGCCGGTCAGGGCGAGTTCAGGGGCATAGATCCGCCCGAGCGCGCCGTAGACCGGCGGGAGCAGGTAGAACGCGCCGATCAGGCCGAGCACGACCAGGGTGGTACGGCGGGCGGCACGCCCGTTCGGGCTGGTGTAGAAGCGGACCGCGACATGCGGAAGCCCCATGGTGCCGAGGAACGTGGCCAGGATCAGTCCGTACGTCGCGTACAGCCGGTAGCCGTCCCGGCCCCCCGACAGCGGCTGCGACCAGCTGAGCGGATCGGTGCCCTCCGTCGTCCGCTGCGGCACTTCGGCGCCCTTCGGGAACCGCAGGGTCGTGCCGGCCTCGATGCGGTGCGTTCCCTCGTCGAGCGCGACGGGCCTCTCATGGTGGCGGATGCCGTCGACCGAGCCGGAGACGGTGAGCGTCAGCGGAGCGTCGAGGTCGACGCGGACGGTGTCGTCGACGCGCACCTCCGTGTGCTTCTGGAAGACGGCGGGCGCGTCGAAGCGGGCGCGCGGGGCGTCGTCGCCGAGCCACGCCGCGACGAGGAACAGTGCCGGTACCAGCAGGGCGGTGAGCTTCAGCCAGTACTGGAAGGCCTGGACGAAGGTGATGCTGCGCATGCCGCCGGCGGCGACCGCTCCGGTGACGACGACGGCCACGACGACGCTGCCGACCCAGTCCGGAGCGCCGGTGAGGATCTGCAGCGTCAGGCCCGCGCCCTGCAGTTGCGGCAGCAGGTACAGCCAGCCGATGCCGACGACGAACAGGCTCGCGAGCCTGCGCACCCGCGCCGACTCCAGCCGGGCCTCGGCGAAGTCGGACAGGGTGTACGCCCCCGAGCGCCGCAGCGGAGCGGCGACCAGCACCAGCAGGACGAGGTAGCCGGCGGTGTAGCCGACCGGGTACCAGAGCATGTCCGGACCCTGTAGGAGAACCAGTCCCGCGATGCCCAGGAACGACGCGGCGGACAGGTACTCACCGCTGATGGCCGCGGCGTTGAGACCTGGTTTGACCGTGCGGGAGGCGACGTAGAAGTCGGAGGTGGTGCGGGATATGCGCAGGCCGAGCGCGCCGACGAGGACGGTGGCGAGCACCACGACGGTGACAGCCGTCACCGCGTAGGTCTGGTTCACGTGGCGTCTCCGGGCGGCACCCTCAGCGTCCTTCGACGAGCCGGGTGAAGTCTCGCTCGTTCCGTTCGGCCCGCCGCACGTACCAGCGTGCGGTCAGCCACATCACCGGGTATACGGCGATGCCGAGAGCGGTCCAGACGAAGGGCTCGGGCGAGCCGGGTGAGCCGCCGAGCGCAGCCGGGAGCGCGAAGAGCAGCGGCAGCGAACCGACGAGCAGGGCGAGCGTGCCGAGTGCACAGAGGGCAGCCCGCAGCTGGCTGCGCATCAGGGAGCGGACATAGGTGGTACCGAGCGTGGTCTGCTCGCTGATCTCCGAGCGGGCCGGGGCATGACCGGGCGGGCGCCGGGTGCCGCGCGGCACTCCGGTGACCACCTCGCGGCGTGGGGCTTGATCCGCAGACATCGTCGTCCGCTCCAGCGTCTCTCGGCGAACTCGGGGAGGTGGCGTGAGTCTACGCAGGAGCGATTACCGACGGTAGAGACGAGGGTCACCGGGCGGCCGGGCGGGCGCGTCAGCGGCCCGTGTACCGGGCGCAGTCGCTCAGTGCGATCTCCAGCTCGACATACGACTCCTCCGCCCTGCGGAACGCGACTTCCAGGGCGGCCTCACCCCGCGGTCCCACAAGCCCCCTGGCCGACTCCTGGACCTCGTAGATCACATCCGCCCAGCGGCCTGCGGCGCTTCTGACCGTTGCGAGCACCGCCTCGAGGTCACGGGCGTCGGCCGGGCGGGTCGCCGGGAGGCTGCGCAGCTCGTCCAGCAGTGCTTCGATGTCGCGCATCAGGCCCCTTCTTCCCGGCCCGATCAAGGTTAGGACCGGGCC
>NZ_JBEXRZ010000037.1:0-45940 GCF_040613325.1 Streptomyces sp. NPDC006283
TGCACGATCCGGTACGCGGCCGCCTCCACGGCGGGCGGCATCGGGGCGCCGCCCGTCTTCAGCGTCAACTCGGCGCCCGCAGTGCGCGCGAGACCTCCTGCGGTCGCGCTTGCGCCTGGCCCTGGGCCGGTGCCGCAGGCGGCAGAGGCATCGATACGGAACCGGTGTCCTGGGACCGCCCCGGCGCGGTGGTGCCCCCGCCGGTCGCGCCCACAGCGCCCTGGCCGTCGCCCGAGGTGCCGTCCTGCACCCAGTCGGCCCTACCGGTCGCCGTCGGACCTGCGGGGTCTTCCGGACCCGCCGGGACGGGAGCCGACGGACCCGTCAGGACCTGACCGGCGCCGGTCGACTGCTGCGGCACCGACTGCTGCGGCACCGACTGCTGCGGCATCGGCTGTTCGCCGGTGCGCGCACGCCTGCGTCCCGTCGGCGCGGGGTGCTGCTGCGGCGGGGTGTGGTGCTGCGTGCCCGGTGCCGTGGTCACGGCGTCGTGCCGCTCCGCCGTGGAGTCGTCCGCCGTGGCCGGCGCGGCGGGCACCCGGTCGGCCTCGGCCGGCGGCAGCGCGAACGCGGTGCGCGGTCCGCTCTCGGCCTCGGCCGGTGCGGCAGCCAGCGCACGCCTTGCGCGCCGGCCGGCCGGCTGGGCCGGCTGCTGAGTCCCGGCCTGCGGTGCCTGCGGCGGGTCGGCCGGCGCGGCGGAGAGTTCGAGCCGGCTGCTCTCGACGGCCCGCCGCGCGCGCCGCCCCGAGGGCTGGAGGCCCTGGGCGTCGACCGGTACTCCCTGGGGCGGCACGGTCTCCCCGCGCGCCGCGCGTCCGCCCGCACCCTCGGCGGCGGTCACCACGGCGCCCTCCGCGGGCCGGAGGGCGGCCGCGGCGTTCTCCGCGGGGCTGGGACGACCGCGTCGCCGACCGGTCCCGCCACTGCTGCCCGTGCCCTCGCCCGTGTCCTGCGCGGGGATGAGTTCGGCGTCCGGGTGCGTCGCCCGGCGTCGCCCGGTCGGCTGTGCGGCCACGGGGTCCTCCATGGCCACGGGGCTCTCCAGGAAGGCGTCCGTGGACGAGCGACGGGCCCGCCGTCGCCCGCCGCCCCCGGAGGTCGCGGGGGCGGGGCCGGCAGGGGGGACGGGGTCGGACGACTGCTGCGCGGGCAGCGCGGCGGTCTGATCGGCGACCGGAGCGGGCGGGACCGTTCCGGCGCCCTCGCCCAGTGGCACCTCGAGCACGTACGCGCTGCCGCTCATCCCCGGCACCTCGTGCGTCTGCAGCACACCGCCGTGCGCCCGTACGATCCCGCGCACGATCGGCTCGTGCACCGGGTCTCCCCCGGCGAACGGCCCGCGGACCTCGATCCTCACGACGTCGCCGCGCTGCGCCGCCGCGACCACGACCGTCGAGTCCACATATCCGCCGCCGGGCACCAGCCGGGCCTTGCCGGTGGAGTCGACGCCTGCCACGTCCGCGACCAGGTGGGCGAGCGCCGTCGCGAGCCGTGCCCCGTCCACCTCGGCCTCTATCGGCGGCGCGTGCACCGCGAACTGCGCGCGCCCGGGGCCGATCAGTTCGACGGCGCCGTCGACTCCGGCCGCCACGACCGCGTCGAGGAGGACATTGGACTTCGTCAGCTGCTCCACGCCCGTGTCGAGCCGCTGATAGCCGAGAACATTATCGACAAGTGTGGTCATCCGGGCATAACCGGCGGCGAGATGGTGCAAGATCTGGTTCGCCTCGGGCCACAGTTGCCCGGCCGGGTCCGCGGCCAGCGTGCCCAGTTCGGTGCGCAGCTCCTCCAGCGGGCCGCGCAGCGACTCCCCGAGCACCGCGGTCAGCTGGGCGTGCCGGGCGGCCAGATCCTCGTACCGCTCGGTGCCAGCCTCCAGCTCGGAGGCGTAGCGCTCGGCCTTGTCGGCAAGCTCCGCCTCGTACCGCTCCGTCGCGTCGGCGAGCTCCGCGGTGAGCCGCTCCGTGGTCCCCGCCAGCTCCGCGGCGTGCTTCTGTGCCTGCTCCTCGTAGGGACGCCGGTCGGTGAACGTCATCACCGCTCCGACCAACTGGTCCCCGTCGCGCACCGGTGCCGTGGTCAGGTCGACGGCGACCTTGTCACCGCTCTTCGTCCAGAGCACCTGGCCCCGCACCCGGTGCTTGCGCCCCGACTTGAGGGTGTCGGCGAGCGGCGACTCGGCGTAGGGGAAGGGCTCGCCGTCGGCGCGCGAGTGCAGGATCAGCGGGTGCAGTTCCTGGCTGCCCAGGTCGCTGGCGCGGAAGCCGAGGATTTGTGCGGCGGCCGGGTTCACGAGCACGACCCGCCCGTCGGTGTCCGTGCCCACGACGCCTTCCGACGCGGCCCGCAGGATCATCTCGGTCTGCCGCTGCGAACGCGCCAGCTCCGCCTCGGTGTCCACGGTCCCCGACAGATCCCGGACGACGAGCATCAGCAGCTCGTCGCCGGTGTACGCGTTGTACGAGTCGTAGGCCTCGCGCCCGTCCTCGAGGCTCGCGCTGGTCACCTCGACCGGGAACTCGCTGCCGTCCGTACGCCGGGCGATCATGCGGGCCGGCTTGGTGCGGCCGCGCTCGTCGGCGGCGTCGGGGCGGCGCATGGAACCGGGGATCAGCCGGGAGTCGAATTCGGGCAACAGGTCGAGCAGCCCCCGCCCGACGAGCGCGGTGCCCGGCGCCTCGAACAATTCGAGGGCGATGGTGTTGGCGTTGACGACCGTGCCGTTGGCATTGACGAGGACGAGCCCGTCCGGGAGGGCGTCGAGTATGGCTGCGAGGCGAGCAGCGCCTCGGGATGGCCTGCTGCTCACGACGACGGTTCCTCCCTGACCTACTGCGTATTGCGGACGGCCGGCCCCATCTTGCCTCTCGGGCCACGGCCTGTCACTGAGGGAGTCTAAGGGCAGCGGATGGGGCTCCGGCGGCGGATGAGGGGGAGCTCTCACCAAGGTTGTGTGCACAAGGCGTACGCCGTCGGCCTATGACCTGGTGTTCGGCAGCACCGGCTCGAGTGTCTGCCACCGCGAGATCTCACACCCGTTCGACCGGTCGAAGGTGGCGTCGATCTGCCGGCCCCGCCATGTGCCGGTGACCCGCGCCGTGGCCGGCCCGCCGAACTGCTGGGTGCACATCTGGTCCTGCGGCACCGGAGCGAACGGGTCCCGCTCCTGCTTCGCGAGCTCCTCGAGGCGGCGGCAGGCCGACTCGGCCGACGGGTGCGTCCCGCCGGCCGGTCCGCACTTCAGCTCGTATCTGCCGTCCGTCCGCGTGTTCCCGGTCTGGGAGACGGTCACCGACAGGCGGTCGGGCTGCTGCTCCGTCACCACCGGCGGTTCGGGCTGCTCCATCAGAGGCAGGGGCAACGGCAGCGGCGAGGCGGCCGCCCCCGTGGCGGGGACGGCCGCGGCCAGCGCGGCGACGGACGCGGTTGCGGTGAGAACGAGGCGGCGCAGCATGGGGGCTCCTGAAGAGTCATGGGTCCGGCCGGGGGCCGCGACGGGCCCCGGCATGTCTAACGCTGCTCACGCCACGGCGTTGCGCAACCCGGAACGCTTTGCTCTACAGGCCAAAGGGCTAGTACCGTGGACGGCGATTGGTGACAGGCCACTGGGCTGTGTCATCATCTGCACGCACCACTCGCGCCCGCGCGGGTGTGCTGGAGGCGTCGCCTAGTCCGGTCTATGGCGCCGCACTGCTAATGCGGTTTGGGTCTTAAAGCCCATCGAGGGTTCAAATCCCTCCGCCTCCGCAGTTGATCACCGAAGCCCCGGCCACACGGCCGGGGCTTCGGTCGTTCCAGCGGGGCGCCGCAGAGGCCTGTTTCGGGCGTTTGCCCAGGTCAGAGCTGGTGCGGCTAATGGATTTCGCGTGACGGCGCCGGTCATGTAATGTTGTTCCCGCAACGCCGACCGGGCAGAAAAGCCCGAGAAGCAAGGCACTCGTAGCTTAACGGATAGAGCATCTGACTACGGATCAGAAGGTTGCAGGTTCGAATCCTGCCGAGTGCACACAGGCCAGAGGCCCCCGGAGATAATCCGGGGGCCTCTCGCGTTGGGCCGTACAGTCGCGAAGTACAGCAACCGTGTCAGCCGGTGCCGCCCATGGCGTCGGACAGCTTGCCGATCGCGGCCCGTACAGCTTCCTCGCTCGCTTCGGCGTAGACCTCCACGGTCATGGCGATCTGCGAGTGCCGCAAGGATGCGCGTGCCACCTTCGCGTGGACCTTGAGGGCGACCAGGAGCGATTACGGTGACGGGCACGCATCGGCCCACGGGGTGCGACGGCGGGCGTTGTGACACGCATTTGGTGTGGTCAGCCCTCATGCGCTTGAGTGTCCACGTCAAATCGACGATGGATACGAGGGGTTGACGTGAGTAAGGCAGCACGGGGGATCGCGGCCGGAGTGGTGCTGATGGCCGTACTGACGGCGTGTGGTGGTTCGGACGACGGTCTGGACGCCTTCCGCGGGGACGGCGACAACCCCCCGGTCACGCTGACGCCGGACATGGTCCGCACCGCCCTCCCCAGCAAGGCGAGCGCCCCCAAGGGCTTCGAGGGCGACGACATCGAGGTCGAGGCCGGCGACGAGGCCGTCGAGGCGTGCACCGATTCGACCGAGTCCAACTGCGGCGGGCTGATCAGCATGGGCGGCACCGACTTCGACACGGATGACAGCGGCCGGAGCGACAGCTCCGACTTCGACGGTGAGGTCGCCTTCGGCATCCTGGCCTTCCAGAGCCCTGACGACGCCAGAGCCACGTACAAGGCCCTGGTCACCGAGGAGCGCAGCAAGGCCGAGCAGGACGGAAAGAAGGCGAAGCCGGTGGAGATCGATGCCGGTGCCGAGGAGACCGAGGCCTTCGAGGACGCCGACGGCGAGACCATGGTCATGATGCGGATCGGCAGTGTCGTGGCCGTGGTGAACGGTGACGGCACCTTCGTGGAGAAGCCGAACTACAACGACCTCGCGAAGCTCCAGATCGACCGGCTGAAGAAGACCGCCCAGGGCATGAACCCCGACGCGTGATCCCCTGAGCCTCCGGCGCCTGCCCCGGCCGGGCGTCGGCTACCGTCCCTCTGGGGCTTCGTAGCGGCCGGAACGGCCGTCGCCGGCCGATCGGGCTGGAGCTGCGGATCAGAAGGTTGCAGGTTCGAATCCTGTCGAGTGCACAGCGACCAGAGGCCCCGGACGATACGTCCGGGGCCTGTGGCGTTGTGGAGGGCCGGAGGCGTGATGTGGCGGTGTGCGGGGGTCAGATGGCCGGCCGGGGGGCGGGTGGCGGTCCTCGAGTGGGAGGGCGGGCGGGTCAGCCCGCTCGTCGCCGGCAGGGACCTGGGCTTCCGGGTGGAGGGGCCGCGCCGGTGCACCGGGGCGCGGGGCAACCCGTGTCCGCTGGGGGTGAAGGTTCCCGGGCGGGTGACGCAGGCGCGGTGTCCCGAGTGCGCGCGGTTGGACAGGGCGCACTCGGTGGCCGCCGACGCCGTACCCGACGACCCCCGTACGTACCGGGTGTATCTGGCGTGGTTCGGGCCCGGCATGCTGAAGGTCGGGATCACGGCGGAGGAGCGCGGGCCGGCGCGGCTGCTGGAGCAGGGTGCCGTGGTGTTCACCTGGCTCGGCCGGGGGCCGCTGATGGCCGCGCGGCGTACCGAGGAACTGCTGCGGGCCGCGCTGGGCGTGCCGGACCGGATCCCGTACGCCCGCAAGCGCGCGGCGCGGGCCGCCCTGCCGGACAGCGCGCAGGAGCGGGCCGCCGAGGCGGCGGCGCTTCACGCGCGGGCGCTCGCGCTGCCGGGCTGGGCGGAGTCGCTGGAGCGGCTGGACTTCGAGGCGGTCGACAACGTCGGCGTGTTCGGGCTCGAAGGGCTGCCGGCGGCGACGGCGGTGGTGCGTGAGCTCGTCGACGGCGGGGTGGTCGCGGGGCGGCTCGTCGCGGCGGCCGGGCCCGATCTGCATCTGAGCACGGCCGGGGACGGGGTCGTCGTGGTCGACACGCGTCTGATGACCGGCTGGGGGCTGGTCGGTGCGGACGCGGTGGCGGGCGTGAGCGTGCCCACGACGGATGTACGGGACGAGGGCTCGCAGGGCGGGCTGTTCTGACGTGCCGGTCGGGGCGTTCGTGTGGGCCGCGACGTGCCGACCGTGGCCCGATGGCAAAGCCTTGGATCCCTTTCGGCGATCACTCTGGACGTCGTTCGCACCCGGGCCGGAGGGTGGGCCGCATGAGCATCGAACCTGTGGCGGGTATCGAACCGCCCTACTACGCCGTTGTCTTCACCTCCGTGCACCAGCCCGAGGTCGACGGATACGCGGAGACCGCCGCCCGCATGATGGAGCTGGTGAAGGAGGTGCCCGGGTTCATCGGGTACGAGTCGGCAAGGACACCGGGAGGCCTCGGGATCACCGTTGGGTACTTCCGCGACGAGGAGTCGATCGCCGAGTGGCAGCGGAACAGGGAGCACCAGGCAGCGCAGCGGCAGGGACGCGTGGAGTGGTACGAGAGCTACAGCGTGCACGTCGCCAAGGTCGAGCGGAGCTACAGCTTTGAGCGGCAGTGAGGCGGCGAACGGACAACACGCGGCGGACGAGCGGCAGGCAGGGCACGAGCGGCATGCGCCGAGGGCCGGCGAGGCACGGGAGGTACGAGAGTTCTGGCAGCGGCTCGGGCTGCCGGGGCTCGTGGACGTCCACACGCATTTCATGCCCGAACGCGTCCTTGCGAAGGTGTGGGCCTACTTCGACGCCGTCGGCCCGATGACCGGGCTGGAATGGCCCATCACCTATCGCCACGAGGAAGAGGAACGGGTCGCGCTGCTGCGGGAGTTCGGTGTACGGGCCTTCACGTCGATGCTCTACCCGCACAAGGCGGGCATGGCGGCCTGGCTCAACGGGTGGGCGGCGGACTTCGCCGCGCGGACCCCGGACTGCGCGCACACCGCGACGCTGTTCCCCGAGGACGGGGTGGTGGCCTATGTGCGCGAGGCGGTCGAGAGCGGGGCGCGGATCTTCAAGTCGCATCTGCAGGTCGGCGCGTACGACCCCTGCGATCCGTTGCTGGACCCGGTCTGGGGGCTGCTCGCCGAGGCGCGGGTGCCGGTGGTGATGCACTGCGGTTCCGGTCCGGCGCCCGGCAAGCACACCGGGCCGGAGCCGGTCGGCCGGCTGCTGGCGCGCCATCCGCGGCTGCGGCTGGTGGTGGCGCACATGGGGATGCCCGAGTACGGCGACTTCCTCGCTCTCGCGGAGCGGTACGAGGAGGTCCGGCTCGACACGACGATGGCCTTCACGGATTTCAGCGAGGCGTTCGCGCCGTTCCCGAAGGGGGAGCGGGGGCGGCTCGCGGACCTCGGGGACCGGATCGTGCTGGGGACGGACTTCCCCAACATCCCGTACCCGTATGTGCACCAGCTGCGGGTGCTGGAGGATCTGGGGCTCGGGGACGACTGGCTGCGCGCCGTCTGTCACGACAACGGCGCGCGGCTGCTGGGGCCGACGCCGGGCCGGTGAAGGCCGGCGGGAGTCGGTGACATCCGTGGAAGGCCGGTGAAGGGCGGACACGGCAAGGGCCTGCCGATGCCCTCCTCGACATCGGCAGGCCCTGGTTTTGGCCTGGAGTTGCGGACCCGTCAGAAGGTCAGGCCCCAGGAGTCGATGTAGCCCGTGTCGCCGCTGTAGACGTCGGTCACCCGCAGCTTCCAGGTGCCGTTCGCGGCGACCCCGGAGGCGTCGACGGTGTAGGTGGTGATGACGTTGTCCGCGCTGTCGCTGGAGCTGGAGCCCTTCAGCTGGGCGGAGGAGCCGTTCGGGGCGACGATCTCGACGACGAGGTCACCGCGGTAGGTGTGCTTGATGTCGACCGCGATCTTGAGGTCGGCCGGGGCGTTGCCGCTGATGCCGGTCACCGAGAGGGAGGAGGTGACCGCAGTGCCGTTGTCGGCGATGTTCACATTGCCCGCGTTGGTGAACACGTTGCCGGTGGGTGGCTCGGGGTCGCCACCACCCGGGGTGCCGAGCGTGGCGGCGGCGTCGGCGAGGCCCGCGCCGCAGCCACCCGAGCAGGAGCCGGGCAGCGCTCGGGCGTTGCTCTTGATCGCGGACTCGATCTGCGCCGGCGTCAGTGCCGGGTCGGAGTCCACCATCAGGGCGGCGAGGCCGGCGATGTGCGGGGCGGCCATGCTGGTGCCCTGGTAGGCCACGTAGTTCTCGCTGCCGACGCTGCGGGTTCCGGTGTTCAGCGTGGACCAGATGCCGTTGGCCGAGCTGACCGCGGTCTCGCCGCCGGGGGCGGTGATGTCGACGACGGTGCCGTAGTTGGAGTAGGACGCCCGGTTGCCCTCGCGGTCGGAGGCCGCGACGGTGATGACGTTGCTGCAGCTGGCGGGGTTGAAGTTCGCCGCGTTGGCGTTGCTGTTGCCGGCGGCGACGACGACGGTCGTGCCGCGGCCCACGGCGCCGTTGATGGCGCTCTGGGTGCCGGAGTCGCAGGCGCCGCCGCCGCCGAGGCTCATGTTGATGACGTCGGCCGGGTTCGGGTTGGCGGGCACGCCCTGGACGGAGCCGCCGGACGCCCAGGTGATGGCGTCGATGATGTCGGCGGTCGTGCCGCCGCACTTGCCGAGCACACGGACGGGCTGCACGGTCGACTTGTACGCGATGCCGGCGACGCCCTTGCTGTTGTTGGCGGTGGCCGCGATGGTGCCGGCGACGTGGGTGCCGTGCCACGAGTTGTTGGTGTCCCGCGAGGGGACCGGCTGGCCGGTGGCGTCGGTGCCGCACTCGCCCCGGTTCATCCAGTCACCCGGGTCGGCGGGGTTGCTGTCGCGGCCGCCGCCGTCGTTGGCCATGAACGTGTCGGAGATGAAGTCGTAGCCGGCGATCACGTTGGCGGCCAGGTCGGAGTGGGCCACGTAGCCGGTGTCGATGACGGCGACCTTCACGCCCTCGCCGGTCGCCTTGTCCCACGCACCCGGGACGTTCATACCGGCGGTCGCCTCGAAGAGGTCCCACTGGCGCTGGTACTCGGTGTCGTTCGGAGCCGCGGCGGTGGCGTACATCCGGGTGTCCGGGACGACGTAGGCGACGTCCGGGTCGGCGCGGAAGGCGGCCATGACGTCCTCGGTGTCGGCCTTGCCGAGTTCGGCGCCGAGGTCGACGAGCGCGGCGCCGGTTCCGAGGCGCCGGTCGAAGTCGAGGGATTCGCCGGCCTTGCGGCCCTTGGCCTCGGCGTCCTTGCTCGCCGCGTCGTTGGACTTCGCCTCCGCGGCCTGTGCCTTGTAGCCGACGATCAGGCGCTCGACGGGCGCCTTGTCGGAGGCCTTGGCCGGGACGGCCGTCGGCTCGGCGGGCGGGAGGGGCGCGGCGATGGAGGTGGCGGCGCCGGCGCACAGCAGAGCGGTGGTGGTCACCGCGAGAAGGGATATGCGAAAGGGTCTGGAACCGTTCAAGGTGGTTGCTGCCTTTCAAGTCCGATCCGGCAGGCTGACCCGCGTGGGGATGGTTCGGGTCATGACAAGCCGGCCCTGCGGCCGCGCCAGGGAGGTGAGGGGTTGGGTGTGACGGCCGTGGCGCACGGGCGGGTTGGGGGCCCGGCCGTGCAGGCACCGGCCGGACGACGCGTGGTCAGCAGCTCCCCCGCGGCGGACCGCGTTCGGTCGGCCAGTGGCTGGAACCTACGGCGAGATTTCGTATACGCCTATACGGGTACGGGGCGCTACGGATACCCGATTAACCCCTAGTGCTGCGGTAATCCGCCCCATTCGCGCCGGTATGCGGGGCCGGAGGATCGGCGGCCGTGGCACGAGTCTCGGCCAGGTCCTGCCGGGACTGGGTACCGAGTTTGCGCATGGCCCGCGCCACGTGTTGCTCGACGGTCCGCGGGGACAGATGCAGGGTCGTCGCGATCTCGCGGTTCGTCAGCCCGGTCGCCGCGAGCTCGGCGACCTCGCTCTCCCGGGGCGAGAGCTGGTCCCCGTACGAGGGTCTGCCGGGCGGCCTGACCTCCCTGGCCGGCTGGTGCGAGCGGAGTACGGCACGGGCGCGGGCGGCGTCCCAGACGGCGCCGAGGTCGGCGAACTGCTGCGTGCAAGCCGTCAACTCGGCGACGGCCCGGGCCTTGAGGTCGCCGGCCGCGCCGGCCTCGTCAACGGCCCCCGTACAGGCCTTTGCGCCCGCCCCGGCCTCTCCCTCCACCGTCGCCGCATCCAGCGCGCACCGCGCCGCGCCCTCCGTGGTGAGGGCCTGGGCGTACGGGCGGGGCAGAGCGGCGTACGCCGCCGCGGCCTGGCGGTAGAGCGGGACGGCGTCCCACGGGCGCCCGCCGGCCTCGGCCAGCGCGGCCCGGCTCCAGGCCAGCGCGGCGGACGCGGCGGGCGCCTGCACTCCCGAAAGCCCCGCGGCGAAGTCGTCCACCATGGCCAGGGCCGTCGTGTGGTCGCCTGCCCGCGCCGTGGCCTCCACGGCCCAGGGTGCGAGCTCGGCGGCCCACACCCACACGCCCTTCGCGGCCAGGGCCGCCCAAGCGTTCTCGGCCTCCGCCACCGCCGCCGGCAGGTCCTGCCGGGCCAGCGCGAGGCGTATCAGCGCTCCGGACGTGGCCGCGGCCAGGGGGGCCGCCGAGTGTTCGTGGGACGAGGCGTCGGGGCCGGACAGCCACGACGAGGCGCGTCCCCACTCGCCCTGTGCCAGGGCGAGCAGCCCGCGCACCATGCGGGCGTCGGCACAGATGACGGGCATGTCGGAGGTCGCCGTCACGAACGTCTCGCACCGCTCGGCCAGACCGGCCCAGCGCCCGGTGACGAACTCGAGCAGCAGCCGGGCGCCCAGGGCGGTGTGCTCGGTGTAGGGGGCGCCGCTCTTCGCGGACAGTTCGAGGCCTTCCGCCAGGAGTTCCTCCGCGCGCTCGTGGTGGCCGAGCCACACCGCGGAGTCCGCCGCGTTGCACAGGCCGCGCGCGGCGTGCTGACGGCATCGCGGATCGGGGCTGTCCGTGGGCAGCGTCGTGACGAGATCCCATGCCCGCGGGTCGCCGCAACTCATGGCGAGGCCCACACGGTTGGCGGCGACGGCCGTGCGGACGACCTCGTCCCCGCTGTCGGCCGCGGCCTCGGCCGCGCCCTCCAGCCAGGTCCGGTGGACATCGATCGAGCACCCGGGCCAGTACGGCATGGCGAGCGCCGACATCGCCCGGGCCGCCAGGTCCGGCCGGGCGTCCCGCAGTTCGGCCGCGGCCCGCTCCAGTTCCTGCCAGCCCTTACCGCCCATGCCGACCTGGTTGCACAGCAGCAGTCCCAGATCGAGCCGGAGCTCGCCGCGCACCGCGGCCGGCAGGGCCGGGTCCTCGACGATCTGGCTCAGCACCTCGACGGTCTGGTTCGAGCGCAGACCGACGACCGCGCTGCGCGCCAGCATCGGCGCGAGCCGGGCGCGCGTCTGCGGTGGCACCGAAGGGGAGGCCAATGTCTGTTCCAGCAGCCGGATCGCCTCCTGGTGACGTCCGGCCTCCGCGGCCTCCAGCGCGGCGCGCTCCACGGCGCGCAGCCAGCCGCGGACCCGCCCGCCCGCCTTGTGGTGCCTGGCCAGCGAGGTCCAGGGCACGGGCTGTCTGCGGGCCAGTACGTCCGCCGCCCGCCCGTGCAGCTCCTGCCGCACCGGTCCCGGCAGGGACCCGTGTACGGCGAGCGCCGCGAGCGGGGCGGGCAGTCCGTAGCGGCCCTCGCCGGACTCCGTCAGGGCCGCGCCGAAGAGCGCGGCGATCAAGGCCTGCCTGCCGGTTTCGAGGCCCAGTCCCGACACTGCTGTCAGTTCGTCGCCGGTCACCGGCTCGTCCAGCACCGCGGCGGCCCAGACGATCGGCCGGTGCTCGGGGAGCAGCGCGGCCGTCCGGCCGAGAATCAGGTCGGACAGCCGGACGGGCACGCCGACGGCGTCGACGTCGGCGGCCGTGCACCGCTTCCGGGTGCTCTGGCTCAGGACCGCCAGCAGGTCGACCACGACCTGGGCCACCCCGCCCGAGCGCTCGTGCAGTCGTGTCACCGCGTCGGCCGTGCAGCGTTCGCCGAGCGCGCCCGTCGCGGCCTGCCGGACCTGGTCCGCGCTCCACGGTCGTATGCGGTGGCGCAGGACGGTCAGCTCGGGCGGGTAACGGGGCGGTGGCGCGCCCAGGGGCAGCCCGGGGTCGGGCAGTTCCTCGGGCCGGTAGGTGACGACGGCCGCCAGGCCGGGCCGCGGATGCTCCAGCAGGCGGCGAAGTGCGAGGAGTTCGTCCGCGTCCGCGCGCTGGACGTCGTCCACGACGAGCAGAACCGGCCGGCCCCGGGCCGGCTCCGGCGGTGTGCCGCCCTCGCCGCACGCCCACCGCAGGCAGGTGGCCACGGTGGCCTCCGGGAGCGTGGTCAGCTCTTGGGCGAGGCGGCTCTTGCCCGTACCGGCGGCGCCTTCCACCAGGACGAGTACCGGCGCGGCGCTGTCCGTGGCGAGCGTCCGCCGCAGCCGCTGCTGCCAGAAGGATTCGTGTGCCGTGACCACGCCGCTCGTCCCCTGACTCTCGGTTCCCGATCCCCTGAGCGATCCCCTCAGCGATCCGCTGAGGCATCCGTATGCACGGCACCGTATACATCCGTTGCCGCGGTACCCGTACCCTCTCAGCCTTCTCAGGGAATTCACAGGTTCGGAAAAGAAGCCTCTCAGGGCAAGGTCACAGGCTGGCGAACATGACGACGACCTCGCCCCAGGGGCGCACAGAAATGCTCAGGCCGGACGGCAGCCCCGTGCGGGTGCTCGTCGTGGACGACGAGGCGTCGCTGAGCGAGCTGCTGTCGATGGCTCTGCGGTACGAGGGCTGGGAGGTGCGCAGCGCGGACGACGGCGCGGGGGCGGTACGGGCGGTGCGTGAGTTCCGGCCCGACGCGGTCGTCCTCGACGTCATGCTGCCGGACATGGACGGGCTCGCCGTCCTGGGACGGCTGCGGCGCGAACTGCCTCAGGTGCCCGTCCTCTTCCTGACCGCCCGGGACGCCGTGGAGGACCGGATCGCCGGACTGACGGCCGGCGGCGACGACTACGTGACCAAGCCGTTCTCGCTGGAGGAGGTCGTGGCCCGGCTGCGGGGCCTGATCCGGCGGTCGGGCAGTGCGGCCGTGCGCAGCGAGTCGCTGCTCGCCGTCGGTGACCTGACGCTCGACGAGGACAGCCACGAGGTGACGCGGGGCGGCAGGTCGATCCATCTCACCGCCACCGAGTTCGAGCTGCTGCGCTATCTGATGCGTAACCCGCGCCGTGTGCTGAGCAAGGCCCAGATCCTGGACCGGGTGTGGAGCTACGACTTCGGGGGTCAGGCCAATGTCGTCGAGCTCTACATCTCGTATCTGCGCAGGAAGATCGACGCGGGTCGCTCGCCGATGATCCACACACGCCGCGGAGCGGGATACCTGATCAAGCCCGGTGAGTGAGATGGCGGCGAGCCGTCCGTGGTCGCTGCGGACCCGGCTGGTGGTCTCCGCCGTGCTGCTGATCGCCGTGGTGGGCGCGGTGATCGGGACGGTCACCACGATCGCGTTCCGCACCCATCTCTACAGGCAACTCGACTCCGAACTACGTGCGGTGGCGGCACGCGCCGCGGGGCCGCAGGTCAGGAACGACGGTGAGCCGCCGGGCGACATGCCGCGCCGGGGGCCGCTGGACTTCGTCACGGGCGGCGGCGCGCCGGTGGGGACCGTGGGCGCGCTGGTCGAGGCGGACGGCGAGGTCGAGGTGGCGGTAGCGAGCACTCAGGAGGAACCGGACGGCCCCGCCCCCACCGAACAGTCGCTCGAGGCGGCCCAGCGGGAGGCGCTCGCCTCGGTGGCACGCGACGGTGGGCCGCACACGGTGGAGCTGCCGGGGCGGGGCGGGTACCGGGTGGAGTACGCGGAAGGCGTGCGGGGATCGTTCCTGGTCGGGGTGCCCACGCGTGAGGTGGAGGACACGCTGGGGACCTTGGTCGTCGTCGAGGTGTCTGTCACGGGCGCCGCGCTGGTCGCCGCCGGGTTCGCGGGCGCCGGCATGGTCGGGATGGCGCTGCGGCCGCTGCGGCGGGTCGCGGCGACCGCGACCCGTGTCTCGGAACTGCAGCTCCACAGCGGGGAGGTGGCCCTGCACGAGCGGGTGCCGGAGGCCGAGGCCGATCCGCGCACCGAGGTCGGGCAGGTCGGCGCGGCGCTGAATCGCATGCTCGGCCATGTCGGTTCCGCGCTGGCGGCACGGCAGGAGAGCGAGACGCGGGTACGGCAGTTCGTCGCGGACGCCAGTCATGAGCTGCGCACGCCGCTGGCGTCGATACGCGGGTACGCGGAGTTGACGCGGCGCGGGCGCGAGAGGCATACGGCCGGCCCGGACACCCGGCACGCCTTGGGCCGCATCGAGGCGGAGGCGACGCGGATGACGGGGCTGGTGGAGGATCTGCTGCTGCTCGCCCGGCTGGATGCGGGACGGCCGCTCTCGCAGGAGAGCACTGATCTCTCGCGGTTGGTCGTGGACGCCGTCGCGGACGCGCGGGCGGCAGGCCCGGGCCATGTGTGGCGGCTGGAGCTGCCGCCCGAGCCGGCGACGGTACGGGGCGACGGGCCCCGGCTGCATCAGGTCCTGGTCAACCTCCTGGCCAACGCCCGCACCCACACGCCCCCGGGCACGACCGTCACGGCACGCGTACGCCCGGCCCCACCGGACCACCGTTCCGGGCCCGACATGCCGGCCGGCACCCCGGTCGGCGTCGTCCTCGAGGTCGAGGACAACGGCCCCGGGGTCCCCGGGGAACTGCTCCCCCACATCTTCGAGCGCTTCGCCCGGGGTGACGCCTCCCGGTCGCGGCAGGCGGGCAGCACCGGCCTCGGGCTCGCCATCGTGCACGCCGTGGTCGCCGCTCACGAGGGCGCCGTGTCGGTGCGGTCGCGACCCGGCCGCACGGTCTTCTCGGTCGCGCTGCCACCTGCGAGGCCCGCCGCCCCCCACACCTCACAGACGGTCCACAGGCTGATCACACAGACGTGACAGCGGGCCCTTCGAGGGTGTCGGTATGCGAACCGACACCCCATGGGGGACCCTGCCGGCCCGGGAGCACCTGCTCGCCGGGACGGCCGACCGACCCGTACTCGATGTGGTGATCCCCGTCCACAACGAGGAGGCCGACCTCGAACGGTGTGTGGTGCGGCTGCACGAGCACCTCGCCGGCACCTTCCCGTACGGCTTCCGGATCACCGTCGCGGACAACGCGAGCACCGACCGTACGCCCGAGGTCGCGGCCCGCCTGGAGGCGGGCATCGCCGAAGTGCGGGCGTACCGGCTGGAGGAGAAAGGGCGAGGCCGGGCGCTGCGTACGGTCTGGATCCACTCGGACGCTCCGGTCCTCGCCTACATGGACGTCGACCTGAGCACCGACCTCAACGCTCTGCTCCCGCTGGTCGCCCCGCTGATCTCCGGCCACTCGGACCTCGCGATCGGGTCCCGGCTGGCACGCGCCTCGCGGGTGGTACGCGGCCCGAAGCGGGAGTTCGTCTCACGCGCCTACAACCTGATCCTCAAGTCCTCGCTGGCCGCCCGTTTCTCCGACGCGCAGTGCGGGTTCAAGGCGATCCGGCGAGAGGTGGCACAGCGGCTGCTGCCGATGGTCGAGGACACCGGATGGTTCTTCGACACCGAACTGCTGGTGCTGGCGGAACGCGCGGGACTGCGCATCCACGAGGTGCCGGTGGACTGGGTCGACGACCCCCACTCGAGCGTCCACATCGTCAGCACCGCCGTCGAGGACCTCAAGGGCGTCTGGCGGGTGGGGCGCGCGCTCGCGGTCGGCGCGCTGCCTCTGGACCGCCTCGCGCGGCCCTTCGGCGACGACCCTCGCGACCGTGCACTGGCGGGGGTGCCCGGGGGCCTGACGCGGCAGCTCGTCGGCTTCTGTGTGGTCGGAGTCTTCTCGACCCTGCTCTACCTGTTGCTGTACTCGCTCTTCCGCGGCGGCGGCTTCGGCGCCATCGGCGGCCTCGGCCCGCAGAGCGCCAACGCCGCCGCCCTGCTGCTCTCGGCGGTCGCCAACACCGCGGCCAACCGACGGCTGACGTTCGACGTCCGCGGCCGGGCGCATGCGGTACGCCACCAGGCGCAGGGCCTCGTCGTGTTCGGCGTCGGACTCGCCCTGACCAGCGGTTCGCTCGCCGCCCTGGACGCGGCGGCCGGCAGCCCCTCCCACGGTACGGAGGCGGCCGTCCTGATCGTCGCGAACCTCGCCGCGACCGTGCTGCGGTTCCTGCTCTTCCGCTCATGGGTCTTCCCCGACCGCCGCCCGGCGCACGACGACAGGGCGCATGGCCGCCCGGCGCGCGACGACAGGGCGCATGGCCGCCCGGCCCACGACGACATGAGGTACATCCCGTGACCACGACACTTCCGTCCGCCGGGCCCACGGCGGCCCGCGGCGCCGGGCGCGCCCGCCCGCACACCGGAGCCCTGGCGGGGGTGTGGCGCGGCAGAGAAGGTGACGCCCGCTGGGTGCGGCCCGCCTTCCTCGGCCTGCTGCTCGCGACCGCCCTGCTCTACCTCTGGAACCTGAGCGCCTCCGGATACGCCAACTCCTTCTACTCGGCCGCTGTGCAGGCAGGCAGCGAGAGCTGGAAGGCCTTCTTCTTCGGATCGTCCGACGCCGCGAACTCCATCACCGTCGACAAGCCCCCGGCGGCGCTCTGGCCGATGGCCCTGTCCGTGCGGCTCTTCGGCCTCGGCTCGTGGCAGATCCTCGCCCCCCAAGTGCTGATGGGCGTCGCCACGGTCGGCGTGCTGTACGCGGCGGTGCGACGGCGGTTCACACCGGCGGCCGGTCTGATCGCGGGCGCCGTGCTGGCGCTGACGCCGGTCGCCGCGCTGATGTTCCGCTTCAACAACCCGGATGCGCTGCTCGCGCTGCTGATGACGGTCACCGTGTACTGCGTCCTGCGTGCGCTCGAGGGCGCGCGGACGAAGTGGCTGGTGTGGGCGGGTGCTGCGGTGGGCCTCGCGTTCCTGACGAAGACGCTGCAGGCGTTCCTGATCCTGCCGCCGCTCGCGCTCGTCTACGCCGTGTGCGCGCCGACGACCCTGTGGCGCAGGCTTGCCCAACTCGCCCTGGCGGGCGTCACGATCGTGGTCTGCGGCGGCTGGTGGGTGGTGGTCGTCGAGCTGTGGCCGACGTCGTCGCGCCCGTACATCGGCGGCTCGCAGAACAACAGCTTCCTGGAACTGACCTTCGGCTACAACGGGCTCGGCAGGATCAACGGCGAGGAGACGGGCAGCGTCGGAGGCGGCCAGGGCCGCGGCTGGGGCGAGAGCGGCATCGACCGGATGTTCGCGGGGAACATCGGCGGACAGATCTCCTGGCTGCTGCCCGCCGCCCTGCTGCTGCTCGTCGCCGGCCTGGTGCTGACCCGCCGGGCGGGCCGTTTCGACACGGCGCGTGCGGCGTTCGCCGTCTGGGGCGGCTCACTGCTGATGACGGCGGGGATCTTCAGCTTCATGGCCGGGATCTTCCACGAGTACTACACCGTCGCCCTGGCGCCGTACATCGCCGCGCTCGTCGGCATGGGCGCCACGATGCTGTGGGAGGAACGGGCGAAGCCGCTGTGGGCCGCGGTTTCCGCCGCGACGGTGGGGCTGACGGCGTGGTGGTCGTACGTGCTGCTGGGACGGTCCGCGGACTATCTGCCGTGGCTGCGTACGGCGGTGCTGATCGGCGGCCTCGTCTCCGCGGCGGGTCTGCTGTTCGCCGCCCGGGTGGGCCGCGGGGCGGCGATCGGGGCGGGGGTCCTGGCCGTCGTGGCGTCGCTGGCCGGGCCCGCGGCGTACTCGCTGACGACGCTTGCGGAAGGGCACTCGGGCTCGATCGTGACGGCGGGCCCCGCGGTGGCGGGCAGCCGGGGCGGCGGCCCCGGCGGCGGGCCGCGTGGCGGTGCGGACGGGGCCGACGGCGGCGCCCTGATGCGGCCGCCCGGCAGGCAGGGGGCGAATCAGGCCCCACCCGGCGACCTGGGCCAGGGCCAGGGCCGCGGACAGGACGGCCAGGGCCGGCCCCAAGGCCAAGGCCAGGGCCAGGACGGCCAGGGCCAGGGCCGGGTGCCCGGTGGCTTCCCCGGTAGCGGTGAGGCGGACGGACGCGGCGGAGGCGGCATGGGCGGTCTTCTGAACGGCTCGGACGTCGACGCCGAAGCCGCGGCCGCCCTGGAGCGGAACGCCGCCGCGTACACCTGGGTCGCCGCGGCCATCGGCTCCCAGAACGCGGCGAGCTACCAGCTCGCCACCGGTGAACCGGTGATGGCGATCGGCGGCTTCAACGGCAGCGACCCGTCGCCCACGCTCGCCCGGTTCAAGCAGTACGTGGCCGAAGGGCGGATCCACTACTTCATCGGCGGCGACGTCGGCCCGGGTGGCGGTCGCGGAGGTCTCGGCGGCAACACCGGATCGGAGATTTCGGCCTGGGTCCAGGAGACGTTCACCGAGGTCACCGTGGGTGGCACGACGCTCTACGACCTGACGGAGCCGAAAGAGCGCTATACAGCGTAGAGGAACTTCCTGTACGGTGTACGGGAACGGACCCCGTACACCGTACAAGGAGCGTGAATGACGGCAACGACCGCCGAGACCGAGAAGGCCCCCTCGGGCCACCCGCAGCGCTGGTTGATCCTCGGCGTCATCTGCCTCGCCCAGCTCACCGTGCTGCTCGACAACACCGTCCTGTCCGTCGCGATCCCCTCCCTCACCCGGGAGCTCGACGCCTCGACGGCCGACATCCAGTGGATGATCAACGCCTACTCGCTGGTCCAGTCGGGCCTGCTGCTCACCGCGGGCAACGCGGCCGACCGCTACGGGCGCAAGAAGATGCTCGCCGCGGGCCTGACCCTCTTCGGCATCGGCTCGCTGGCTGCCGGACTCGCCCAGTCCTCCGGCCAGTTGATCGCCGCGCGCGCCGGCATGGGTGTCGGCGGTGCGCTGCTGATGACCACGACCCTCGCCGTCATCGTGCAGGTCTTCGACGAGACCGAGCGGGTGAAGGCGATCGGCCTGTGGTCGACCGTCAGCTCCCTCGGCTTCGCGGCCGGGCCGCTGATCGGCGGCGTGATGCTCGACCACTTCTGGTGGGGTGCGATCTTCCTGATCAACATCCCGGTCGCCGTGATCGGCCTCGTGGCGGTCGTCGTCCTCGTCCCCGAGTCGAAGAACCCGCAGGGCGAGCGGCCCGACCTCCTCGGGGCGGTACTGTCCACGATCGGTATGACGGCCGTCGTGTACGCGATCATCTCCGGCCCGGACCACGGCTGGACGTCCACGCAGGTCCTCGGCTCCGCCGCCGTCGGCGTGCTGGTCCTCGGCGTCTTCGTGTTCTGGGAGCTGCGGATCCCGTACCCGATGCTGGACATGCACTTCTTCCGCAACAAGCGTTTCATCGGCGCGGTCGCCGGCGCGATCCTGGTGGCGTTCGGCATGACCGGCTCGCTGTTCCTGCTGACCCAGCACCTGCAGTTCGTGCTCGGGTACGGAGCGCTCGACGCCGGTCTGCGCACCGCGCCGCTGGCACTCACCGTCGTCGCGCTGAACATGACGGGCATCGGCGCCCGGCTGTTGACCAAGCTGGGCACCCCGGTCACCATCGCCCTCGGTATGGCCCTGGTCTCCGGCGGCCTCGCCGCCATCGCGGTCCTCGGGGCGAACGGCTACGGCGGGATGCTGCTCGGCCTGGTCGTGATGGGCGCCGGCGTGGCCCTGTCCATGCCGGCCATGGCCAACGCGATCATGAGCGCCATCCCTCCGGAGAAGGCAGGCGTGGGCGCGGGCATCAACGGCACCCTCGCCGAGTTCGGCAACGGCCTCGGCGTCGCCGTCCTGGGTGCCGTGCTCAACTCCCGCTTCGCGGCGCTGGTGCCCGCGGCGGTGGGCGCCGCCTCGCTGCCCGCCGCCCTCGCGGCGGCGGACGACGCGGGCGAGCGGGCACGGATCTCTGAAGCCTTCGCCTCGGGCCTCGAGACGAGTCAGCTGGTCGGTGCCGTGGCGGTACTGGCGGGTGGGCTGCTCGCCGCGCTGCTGCTGCGCAGGGCCGAGCGGTCAAACGCTCCGGGGGCCGGGGATGCTCCCGAAGCGACCGCATAGGACAGCGGAATAGCATCGTGACCGGGCGGACCGGCGTGTTCCGGCGCCGTCCGCCCGCCGGAGGAACCGAGGAGGCTGCGCGATGGTGAGTGCGACCGACCGCACGAAGCGTTCCATGAGAACCAGCGTGTGGCTGGAGGGCAAGGCGGACCGGGGGCGTAAATCGGCCCAGCCGGCCGGCCTGGACCGCGACAAGATCATCGAAGCCACGGTCCGGCTCCTCGACGCCGAGGGGGCTGCCAAGTTCTCCATGCGGAAGCTGGCCGCGGAACTGCACGTCACCGCGATGTCGGTCTACTGGTACGTGGACACCAAGGACGATCTGCTGGAACTGGCGCTCGACGCGGCCTTCGGCACGGTCCTGCTGCCCGACACGGGTACCGGCGGCGACTGGCGCGAGCAGCTGCGCGAACTGGCCGCCGGATACCGCGCACTTCTGGTCCGGCACCCATGGGTGACCCCGCTGATCGGCACCTACCTGAACATCGGGCCGCACTCCATGGCCTTCTCGCAGGCAGCCCAGCAGATCGTCCGCAACACCGGTCTGCCGCCGCACGGCCGTACGGGAGCGCTCGGCGCCGTCTTCCAGTTCGTATACGGATTCGGCACCATCGAGGGCCACTTCGTCGAGCGCTGCGCGGCGGCGGGGCTGAGCCAGGACGAGTACTTCCGCGAGGCCATGGGGTCGATCCGTGAACAGCCGCAGTACGACGAGAGCTTCGCGCAGGCCGACGAGCTGATGGAGGCCCGCGGCGGCGGCACGGTCGAGGAGATGCGCGAGCGGGACTTCGGCTTCGCGCTCGATCTTCTGATCGCCGGCATCGAGGCGATGGTGGAACGGTCGAAGGACCGGTGAGGCCCGTCGGCGCGGAGGCAGGGTGAGGACGGCCGGCTCGCGCTCGTACACCGTCCCGTACGAGCCGCGCCGGCCGCTTCGTCCTCACCGCGCCGGCCCGTCCGTACTCGCTGAGCCGGCGGTCTGTCGCCACCGCGCCGGGCGGTCAGTACTCGCTGAGCCGGGCGGGGAAGCCGCCCGTGGCGATCGGCCCCCACCGCTCCGGTGTGACGCGGATGATCGACTTGCCCTGCTTGATCATCGCCTCGCGGTACTCGCTCCAGTCGGGGTGCTCGCCGGAAATGTTGCGGAAGTACTCGACGAGCGGCTCCACCGACTCGGGGGAGTCGATCACCTCCGCCCGGCCGTCGATCTGCACCCACGGGCCGTTCCAGTCGTCCGACAGGACGATCACGCTGACCCGCTCGTCCCGCTTGGCGTTGCGCGTCTTCGCCCGTTCCGGATAGGTCGAGACGACGATCCGGCCCGAGTCGTCCACCCCGCAGGTGAGCGGCGAGCCCTGCGGCGAGCCGTCGGCGCGGCGGGTCAGCAGGATCGCCCGGTGACGGGGCCGTACGAAGGACAGCAACTGCTCGAGGTCCACCCTGGTGTTGGTGGCGATGTGGCGTGCCATGGCCGGCACCCTACGGGAGCTGCCCGCCCTGCACCGCCTGGATGTCCAGCTCCACCCTGAGCGTCGTCCCGATGGCGGAGACACCGGCCTGGACCACCTGGTTGTAGTTCATCGCGAAGTCCTCACGGTGCAGCTCCGCCGTGGCGTGGAAAGCGGCACGCACCCCGCCCCACGGGTCGGGCCCGGTGCCCAGGTAGCTCAGATCCAGGTCGACCTCACGAACGACACCGTGCAACGACAACTCGCCCCGCACGGTCCAGCGGTCGGGGCCGGCCGGGGTCAGCGCCGTGGACCGGTACGTGATCTGCGGGAATCGCTCGGTGTCCAGGAAGTCCGGCGACCTCAGATGCTTGTCCCGCAGTCCGTTGCCCGTGTCGATGGACGCGGCCGAGATCACCGCGTCGACCCGCGAGCACTCCACGTCCTGCGCGATCTCGATCCGCCCGCCGAACTCGGTGAAGCGCCCGCGCACGCTGGAGATCCCGAGATGCTGTGCGGTGGCGGCCACAGAGGAGTGCGCCGGGTCGAGCGACCAGGCGCCCGGTGGCGGCAGCTCCACTCCGCCCTGGCGGGCCAGCACCACGGTGCCGACCTCCACGCGGCCGCTCGCCGTGACGAGCGCGGTCGAGGCGACCGGCGCGTAGCCGAGTGCCGTCACGATCACGGTGTACGGCCCGGCGGGGAGCGTGGTCGTGTCGCTCACGGTGCCGTCCGCGCCGGCCTGCGCCCGCACGACCTGTGCCCCGGCCATGTCCGTCACGGTCACGACCGCGTGCTGGACCGCCCAGCCGTCGCGGGTCCGTACCTGTGCGCGAAGTGCCATGCCCTCAATCCCGTTTCTCTTTCCGGCCCTCGTGGGGCCGTGCTGCCGTGCTGGTGGTCTGTGGTCTGTCTGTGGTTGTGGCGCAGGCCGTGGTCGTCGCGAAAGGTGTCGGGCCCCGGGCTCGGGGCGACCGGCCGTCCCCTGCCTGCCGCCCCGCCCCCGGGGCCCGTCTCCGCCGGGCGGGCGTCTCGTCTCCGCTGGGAACGAGCGCCGGCACCGGAGGCTGCTACTCGCCCGGGTGGGCGAGTTCGATGTCGTGGCCGTCGACGCCGTGACCGGCCACGCTCAACTGGCCCGCCACCGGCGGGTATCCGGTCGCGATGACCGTGTACTCGCCCGCGTCGAGGTCGGCGAAGGCGTACGCCCCGTCGTCGCCGGTCGTCGTGGTGGCGACCACGTTCCCGGCGGCGTCCACGAGGGTCACCCGGGCGTCGGCCAGCGGCCTGCGGTCCACGCCGCCGCGCACGGCGCCCTGGACCACGGCTCCCGACTGCAGGGCCGCCTCGATCCGGGTCACACCCTGGCCGCCGATCTCCACGGGCAGCGCGAGCGGCCGGTAGCCGGCGGCGTTCACCGCGACGGTCACCGGGCCCGGCACCAGCTCGGCGAAGGCGAAACGGCCCTGCTCCGCGCTCTTTCCGGTGGCCAGTACATCGCCGCGCACGTCCGTGACGACGACCATGGCGCCTTCGACCGGGCTGCCGTCCTCGGCGGCCCGTACGACCCCGGCGAGCCCGCTCGTACCGGACAGGAGGATGTCGTAGGCCATCGGCTCGTCGGTGACGATCACCGTGGAGGCCTGCGGCTGGAAGCCGTCGGCCGAGGCGATCAGCACGTACGAGCCCGCTCCCGGCGCGTCCAGTGTGTAGCCGCCGTCCGCCTGTGCGACGGAGCGTCCCAGCTGCCGGCCGGTCGGCGAGATCAGGGTGACCGCCGCCTGGGGCACCGGCACGCCTTCGGAGCCGCGCACCACGCCGCGTACCGGAACACCGGCCGTGACGCGCCCGGCCTCGACCGTCGGCGCCGGGGCGGTGGCCGCGGCGGCGGGGACGGTTTCGGGGATCTCGACGGCCTCGTCGTTCGACGAACCGCTCTTCAGAGCGACCTCCTTGATGAACAGCGTGACGAGGAACGCGGCGAGTGCGAAGGGAGCGGAGTACAGGAAGATGTCGGCGACTCCGTGCCCGTACGCCGTCTCCATCACCGTGCGGATCGGTTCCGGCAGCGTGTCCAGATCGGGGATGCTGCCGCCGCCCGTACCGCCGTGGCCCAGCGCCGCGCCCTGCGGGCCGAGCTCGGCGAGCCCGTCCTTGACGTAGTGGGTGACCCGGTTGGCCATGACCGCGCCCAGCGCGGACACGCCGATCGCACCACCGAGGGACCGGAAGAAGGTGACGACCGAGCTGGCGGCACCGAGGTCCGAGGGGGCGACCTGATTCTGGGTGCAGAGCACCAGGTTCTGCATCATCATGCCGAGGCCGAGACCCATGACGGCCATGAAGACGCCGATGTGCCAGTACTCGGTGTCGTAGCGGATGGTGCCCAGCAGGCCGAGGCCCGCCGTGACCAGCGCGCCGCCGGCGACCAGCCAGGCCTTCCAGCGACCCGTCTTGGTGATGATCTGGCCGGAGAGGGTCGACGAGACGAACAGACCGCCGATCATCGGGATCGTCAGCACGCCGGACATCGTCGGCGACTCGCCCCGCGCCAGCTGGAAGTACTGGCTGAAGAACACCGTGCCGGCGAACATCGCGACGCCGACGAAGAGCGAGGCCAGGGAGGCCAGCGCGATGGTGCGGTTGCGGAACAGCCGCAGCGGGATGATCGGTTCGCTCGCCCTGGTCTCGATGAGCAGGAAGAGCACGCCGAGGACGACAGAGCCGCCGACCATCGCGCCGGTCTGCCAGGAGAGCCAGTCGTACTTGTCGCCCGCGAAGGTCACCCAGACCAGCAGCAGCGAGACGGCGGCGCTGATGAAGAACGCACCGGACCAGTCGACCTTCACCTCGCGCCGGACCACCGGCAGCTTCAGGGTCTTCTGCAGGACGATCAGAGCGATGAGCGCGAACGGCACGCCGACGTAGAAGCACCAGCGCCAGCCGAGCCAGTCCGTGTCGGTGATGACACCGCCGAGCAGCGGGCCGCCGACGGTGGCGACGGCGAAGACGGCGCCGAGGTAACCGCTGTAGCGGCCGCGCTCGCGGGGCGCGATCATCGCGGCCATCACGATCTGCGCGAGGGCGGACAGACCGCCGACACCGATGCCCTGGATCACCCGGCAGGCGATCAGCATGCCCGAGTTCTGCGAGAGTCCGGCGACCACCGAACCCAGCACATAGATGAGCAGCGATATCTGGACCAGCAGCTTCTTGGAGAAGAGGTCCGAAAGCTTGCCCCAGAGCGGGGTGGTGGCGGTCATCGCCAGCAGCGAGGCGGTGACGACCCAGGTGTAGGCGCTCTGGCCGCCGCCCAGGTCGCTGATGATCTCCGGCAGTGCGTTGGAGACGATCGTCGACGACAGGATCGCGACGAACATGCCGAGCAGCAGCCCGGAGAGGGCCTCCATGATCTGCCGGTGGGTCATCGGCGCTCCGCCGTCGGCGGCGGAGCCGCCGCCGTGCTTGGCGTGGGCGCCCCGCACACCGCTCGGTGTGGTTGTAGCCATGAACTTCCTTCGCTCTTCTATGCGGGTGTACGGGTGGCGTGGGCCCGGCAGTCCCCGACGGATTCCCGGAGGCGGGCCAGCATCGCGCTGAGCTGTCCGACTTCGTCGTCGGACCAGTCCTCGAGGTAATGGGCGAACATGTCCGTGGTCCGCCGACCGAGGGTGTCGAGCAGGTCCTCGCCCGCGGGCGTGAGCCGCAGGATGCGAGAGCGCCGGTCGTCCGGATCGGGGGAGCGCTCCAGCCAGCCGCGTTCCACCACGTGGGCCACGTGCCGGCTGGTCACCGACATGTCGACGGCCAGCAGCTCGGCGAGACGGCTCATGCGCATCTCGCCGTGCCGGCCGACGAGCGCCAGCACGGCTGCCGAACCCGAGGGGCACTCGACGGGCAGGATGCGCGCGAGGCTGCGTTTCACTGCCCCGACGGCGCTGATCTGCCGGGCAAGTTCCTCGTACTGACTCCGCTCGGCCACGACCCCTCCCACTTTTGTTGCTTAGGGCAACGATAAAAGCTATTGGTTGCTACAGGCAAATGAAAACGGGCCCAGATGGGTAAAGGAACCCAAAAGGCTTTGCATGTGCGGAGTCATGCCGTGGTCATGTCCGCGTAGGAGGCTCCCCGCCGTCCGCCCGGGGTTGGGCCCGGCACCGCCGTTCGCTAGGGTCCTGCCCCATGGCACACAACCCCCATGCTCCCCAAGGCCAGGGCCCCGAGGGCAACTACGACCCCGCGGGCAGCACCCAGATGTTCCGCGCCTTCGTCGACGAAGGCGCCCCCCAGGGCCGCGCGGCGGCGACGCCCGCGGCGACGTCCTCCTCGCGCGTCGGCCTGATCGTCGGCGTGATCGCGGCGGTGGTCGTCCTCGGCGCGGTCGCCTGGCTCGCGCTTGGCTGAGCCCCTGTTCCGGCGGCGCCGGCCGCCCGCGCTCGTCAGGTCCAGGTCGCTGTGACGTCCTGCGTCTCGATGTGCATGCCGAGCGGCACCCGCCAGGCGTCCACGCACACCGTGTACGCCTGCTTCCGTACCGCTCCGGGCGCGATCGGCGCCGGGAGCGGCTGGCGGGACTCGATGGTGGCCCAGTCGATGCCGAGCGCGCCGATGATGTGCGTTGCGAAAGTGACGGTGCCGGACGCCGCGGCCGTGCCGCCGGTGTTGCGGAACTCCACGGTGACGCGCTCGCACCACCGCTTGTCGAGGACCTCCCTGACCGGCTCGCCGAGCTGGATCACGGCGGGGCCGGTGGGTCCCGGGTCCGGCTTCGGCGCGGGGGTCGGAGCGGGAGCGGGGCGGGGGCCGGGTGCCGGCCGTGACGGCGTGGGCTCGGGGCTGCCGGGTACGCCTCCCGGCCCGCCGCCGCCCGGGGTGCCGCCCGTATGGCTCTGAGCGGGCGGGCTGCTGTCGCCCGCCTTCTCGGTCGGCTCCGTTTCGCCGGAGCCGCGCTCGGCCTTTCCTCCTGTAGGGCCCGAGCCGGGGCCGGTGCCGCCCTCGCCGCGGCCGCTCCGAGGCAGGCCGTCCAGCGGGGCCATCGAGACTTCGCCCTTCGGCGGCACGGCGGCCGTGGGAGCCCGCTCGCTGCCGGCCCCTGCGGCGCCGAGCGCCACGTCGCCCTCTCCGCTGCCGCCCCCGCACGCGGTCAGCGCCCCGCCGAGGCAGAGCGCCACCGCCACGATTCCGGTCCGTCGTCGCCGCATCGCGCAAGTGTGGCTGACGCACCGTCAGTAAGGAAGCCCCGTACGACCCCTCCTGCGGTCGTCCGACGGGCCCGAACGGTACGGCCGAGCGACGCGGCCGTACCGTTCGCCGCGCGCCGATCAGTCCGCGATCAGTCCCTCCCGCAGCTGCGCCAGCGTGCGGGTCAGCAGCCGCGAGACGTGCATCTGGGAGATGCCGACCTCCTCGCCGATCTGTGACTGCGTCATGTTGGCGAAGAAGCGGAGCATGATGATCTGCCGCTCACGCGGGGGGAGTTTGGCCAGCAGGGGCTTGAGCGACTCGCGGTACTCGACACCCTCGAGAGCCGCGTCCTCGTAGCCCAGCCGGTCTGCGAGCGAGCCCTCTCCGCCGTCGTCCTCCGGGGACGGGGAGTCGAGCGACGAGGCGGTGTAGGCGTTTCCGACGGCGAGCCCGTCGACGACGTCCTCCTCCGACACCCCGAGCACCGCCGCCAGTTCGGGCACGGTCGGCGAACGGTCGAGCTTCTGTGCCAGCTCGTCGCTCGCCTTGGTGAGGGCGAGGCGCAGCTCCTGGAGTCGGCGCGGCACCCGCACCGACCACGAGGTGTCGCGGAAGAAGCGCTTGATCTCGCCGACGACCGTCGGCATCGCGAAGGTCGGGAACTCCACGCCCCGTTCGCAGTCGAACCGGTCGATCGCCTTGATCAGTCCGATCGTGCCGACCTGAACGATGTCCTCCATCGGCTCGTTGCGGCTGCGGAAGCGCGCCGCGGCGTACCGGACGAGGGGGAGGTTGAGCTCGATGAGGGTGTCGCGCACGTAGGTGCGCTCCGGGCTGTCGTCGGCCGCACCCTCGCTGTCAAGGGCGCGCAGCCGCAGGAACAGGGAGCGGGAGAGAGTGCGGGTGTCGATGGCTTCCGAGCTGTCGGGCACGACGGGTGCGGGTGCGCCGGGAGCGCGAGTGAGCACCTTCGAGCTGCCCTGTTCTACGGACATGCCACCCCCTTGAGGTCGCGGACGGTCGCGGTGGCCGCGACCGTCTGAGGAACGCAGCCTCCACCTGAATACCGGCGGCGAGGCTGCGGCAAACGCGGTTCCAGCAGAATGTCACATGTCGGCAACACGCTGTAGTGACATGTCGACAAGTATCGCGTAAAAATGCCCAGGAAACAGGGGGTGTAAGGCTTTTGAGCTACGGTCAGCAGTTCACGAGTGGTCTACCCGTTCGAGCTACGCTTCGATCCTGTTTGCGGAACGAAGTCGAGCGAAACTTCTCGCCAGCAGCCGCGACACATGCATCTGGGAGACCCCGAGTTCCTGACTGATCTGGGACTGTGTCAGGTTGCTGTAGTAACGGAGCATCAGGATCCGCTGCTCGCGCTCCGGCAACTGTACGAGGAGATGGCGCACCAGGTCCCGGTGTTCGACGCCGGCCAGCGCCGGGTCCTCGTAGCCGAGCCGGTCCAGCAGCCCGGGCATGCCGTCGCCCTCCTGGGCCGCCTCCAGCGAGGTCGCGTGGTACGAGCGGCCTGCCTCGATACAGGCCAGCACCTCGTCCTCGCCGATCTTCAGCCGCTCGGCGATCTCGGCGGTCGTGGGTGAACGGCCGTGCGCCGTCGTCAGGTCCTCGGTGGCGCCGTTGACCTGCACCCACAGTTCGTGGAGCCGGCGCGGCACGTGCACGGTCCGTACGTTGTCGCGGAAGTACCGCTTGATCTCGCCGACGACCGTCGGCATCGCGAACGTCGGGAACTGCACGCCACGGTCCGGGTCGAACCGGTCGATCGCGTTGATCAACCCGATCGTGCCGACCTGGACGACGTCCTCCATCGGCTCGTTGCGGCTGCGGAAGCGTGCGGCGGCGTACCGCACCAGCGGAAGGTTGGCCTCGATGAGGGCCGCGCGCACCCGGGAGTGCTCTGCGGTGCCCGCTTCCAGCCCCTTGAGGCGGCCGAACAGCACCTGGGTCAGAGCCCTGGTGTCGGCGCCCCGCCGCTGCGGCTTCGCGGCCGCGGAAGCGGTGTCGTCCGGCCTTTCGTTCTGAGGTGGCACCTGAGGCGCAGTACTGGCCGACATGGTCAAGCCACCCCTTTGCGGTCATTTACGGTCAAACCCATCCGTCAAAAGCGGTCATAGCATCACAAGACATGTCCACTGTGTGCAAGCACCCGATAACGCCGTGTTGACTTGGACGTTGGGATGGAAAACCGAAAAGCCCCCCGCCGAAGAAGGCGAGGGGCGGGGGAGGGGCGGCTCAGAACTCGTAGTCGGCGATCACCCACGTGGCGAACTCGCGCCACTGTCCGGCGGCGGCCTGATGGGCCGGGTGATCGATGTACCGCTGCAGCGCGTCCTTGTCGGCAACGGCCGAGTTGATGGCGAAGTCGTAGGCGATGGGCCGGTCGGTGATGTTCCAGGCGCACTCCCAGAACTCCAGCTCCGGGACGACCCCGTCCAGTTCCTGGAAGGCCTTCACGCCGGCTGCGACGCGCGGCTCGTCGCGCTCGACGCCCTCGTTGAGCTTGAAGAGGACCAGATGGCGGATCAAGGGGCACTCCCTGCTTGGCCGGACGACCTAGTTGACGAGCTCGGTCATGAACTCTCCGACGCCCTGTGCGGCGCTCGAAATGCCCTCGAACCCTACCCCCACCAGGTCGGCGGCCCGGTCGGGGGAGTTGATGATCGTGTACAGGATGAAGACGACGACGACGTAGACGGCTATCTTCTTCGCTTGCCCCATCGGCCTCTGTCTCCCCTGCTGTCCCTGCCCCTGGCCACGGTCGCGTGAGTCTAGCCGAGGGTGTTCGAACGAGATCCTCAGGACCATGGGCCCTGTGCCGCGTGGTTTCTCCGTACCGTGGGGAAAGGCGAAGGGCCCCGGCGCGATGCACCGGGGCCCTTCGACAAGAGCGGTAGCGGAGGGATTTGAACCCTCGGTGAGTTTCCCCACACTCGCTTTCGAGGCGAGCTCCTTCGGCCGCTCGGACACGCTACCGGGAGAGAGCTTAGCCCAAGGTGGGCCGTGCTCTGAAATCGGTATCCGCGGCGGTCCGCAACGGCGCCCGCCGGCAGTGCCTCAGCAGTCCCCGGACCGGCCGTTCTCGACGGACGGATCGACCGCCGGACCGGCCGCCCGCCCGCCCGGACGGTCACGGAAGAAGGCCGTCAACTGCGACGCGCACTCCTCCTCCAGCACCCCGAGGACGACCTCCGGCCGGTGGTTGAGCCGCCGGTCCCTTACGACGTCCCACAGTGAACCGGCCGCGCCCGCCTTCTCGTCCCGGGCGCCGTAGACCACCCGCTCCACCCGGGACTGCACGATCGCACCCGCGCACATGGTGCACGGCTCCAGCGTCACGACCAGCGTGCAGCCGGTCAGCCGCCACTCCCCGACGACCGCCGCGGCCCTGCGGATGGCCACCACCTCCGCGTGAGCCGTCGGATCGCCCGTCGCCTCACGCTCGTTGTGGCCCGCTGCGAGGATCGTGCCGTCGCCGGACAGGACGACGGCACCGACCGGCACATCGCCGCCCTGGGCGGCGCGGTCCGCCTCGCCGAGGGCGAGACGCATCGCCGTCTCCCACGGACCGCGCACGGGGTCGGCCGGGCGGGGCACCGGACCGGGCGAGCTCTCCGGTGCCTGTTCTCCTGCCGGGTCGGTCACTAGCGCACTGTCTCCAGCACCTCGCCCGCGCCGAGCGCGTCCGCGATCTCCATGAGCGCGTCCGTGTCCAGCGCCAGCAGTTCCTTCTCCGACAGCCCGAGGTCAGCGAGGATCTCGCGGTCGCCGACCGGTCCCGACGGCACGGCCTCGCCGCCCTGGGCCGGGACGTCCGCCCTGTCCTCGTCGTCCTCGTCCGGTTCTCCGTCCTCCGTACCGTCGAGATTCAGCGCGTCCAGATCGTCGGCCGGGTCGTCATCGTCCCCGCCGAGCAGTTCGTTGGTGAGGATCTCCCCGTAAGAGGAGCGCGCGGCCGCGGCCGCGTCCGACACGAAGATACGAGGGTCCTCCTCGCCCTCGACCCGCAGGACGCCGAACCAGGCGTCCTCCTGCTCGATGAAGACGAGCACCGTGTCCTCGTCCACCGAGGCATCGCGGGCCAGGTCGGTCAGATCCGACAAGGTCTCCACATCGTCGAGCTCTGTGTCGCTCGCTTCCCACCCGTCTTGAGTGCGCGCGAGCAGTGCGGCGAAGTACACCGTGACTCTCCCACTGATCAGAGGTGTGACGACCGGCGGTGCGTTGCGTTCGTGCCCCGCCCACTCGGAATCGTGGCAGAAAGAGGCGCGTTGCGAGAGGTCTTCCGTCGTTGCGTCGGCCACCAGTTCTTACGGGTCTTCATGGGACGGGCTACCAGCGGAAGGTCCGCATGCGCATCTGCTGGCGCATCCGGGCGGCTCTGGCCCGTCGTGGCTGGACGCGGTCACGCAGCGCCTTTGCCTCGTTCAGCTCACGCAGGAACTGGGCGCGTCGCCTGCGGCGCTCCGCGTCGGACGCGGTTTCCTCCACATGCTCCGGTTCCGGCTCCGGCTCCGTCATCGGCCACACCACCCCACGACTGCATCCGTCGTCCCCTCCGGCGTCGCGGCCTGGGGGGACACCCCTCCACCTTCCCTCCACAACCGGTCTTGATGCGAGCGCGGGCTACTGTTGACGGCATGCGGATCCACGTCGTCGACCACCCCCTGGTGGCGCACAAACTCACCACGCTGCGCGACAGGCGCACCGACTCCCCGACCTTCCGGCGGCTCGCCGACGAGCTGGTCACCCTGCTCGCGTACGAGGCCACCCGCGACGTGCGCACCGAGCAGGTCGACATCGAGACCCCGGTGACGGGCACGACCGGGGTGAAGCTGTCCCACCCGCGGCCGCTGGTGGTGCCGATCCTGCGGGCCGGCCTGGGCATGCTCGACGGCATGGTCCGGTTGCTGCCGACCGCCGAGGTGGGCTTCCTCGGAATGATCCGCAACGAGGAGACGCTCGAGGCGTCCACGTACGCGACGCGCATGCCGGAGGACCTGTCCGGCCGCCAGGTGTACGTGCTGGACCCGATGCTCGCCACCGGTGGCACGCTGGTCGCGGCGATCCAGGAACTGATCAAGCGCGGTGCGGACGATGTGACCGCGGTCGTGCTGCTGGCGGCGCCGGAGGGCGTCGAGGTGATGGAGCGCGAACTGGCGGGCACCCCGGTGACCGTGGTGACGGCGTCGGTGGACGAGCGCCTGAACGAGCACGGGTACATCGTGCCGGGCCTCGGCGACGCGGGTGACCGCATGTACGGGTCGGCCGACTGACCCGTCCGCGCGGCGCGCCGGCAGACGCGGACGGCAGACGACGGAGGGCCGGAGGTTTCCGGCCCTCCGTCACATCGTCAGTCGTGTCGGGAGCCGTGTCGCGTCAGCACTTCCCCGAGGGCGCCGGCTTCGGCTTGGTCAGGGCCGCCAGGGCGACATC
Source organism: Streptomyces sp. NPDC006283 (assembly GCF_040613325.1). Classification (NCBI taxonomy): domain Bacteria; kingdom Bacillati; phylum Actinomycetota; class Actinomycetes; order Kitasatosporales; family Streptomycetaceae; genus Streptomyces; species Streptomyces sp. NPDC006283. The sequence continues at coordinate 32,220 of NZ_JBEXRZ010000037.1, forward strand.
GGCGTTCGCCTTGGCGTCGAGGGCCTTGAAGGCCGTGCCGATGATCAGGTCGACGTCCGCGGTCTCGCGGGTGTCGGTCTTCAACTGGTAGCCCCGCACCTGGGTGCCGAGCACGCGGAACGCGCCCTCCCGGGCCGTTGCGGGCCCGAGGAGCAACGCGGGACCGGGCACCTTCTTGTCGTACGCGGCGGGCGCGTTGGCGACCTTGCCGATCCGGAAGCCACGTTTCTTCAGCTCGTCGGCCGTCGTCTTGGCCAGGCCGGACCGCGGGGTCGCGTTGTAGACGTTCACCGTGATCTGGCGCGGCAGCGGCGGCGGGGGCGCGGCCGAGGGGATCGGCTTGGGTTTGCACTCGGCGGCGCGCGCGCTCGCGGACGGCTTGCCGCCGCCGGTGAAGGCGTCGATGAGCTGCACGGTCCCCCAACCGGCAACGCCCAGCGCGACCACCGCGGCGACCACTGCAAAGACGATCCTGCGGCGGTTCCGGGGGCGTCGCATTCGCGGGTACTTGTCGCCCGTGATGCGGTACTTTCCGCCCATGCCGGGGGGAGTCAGCATGCTCATGGGCGCAGCGTAGTGCCGCCCGGTGGCTATGCCTACTAAACGATCAACGGATTGCGTCCGTACGGTGGTGAAAGAAACCCCGAAAGGATCAGTCGTCGGCCGGCCGCCGGGCCGCCGAACGCCGGACTCAGCCCAGCTCGAGCACGCGGGCGTGCAGCACCTGGCGCTGCTGCAGGGCAGCGCGGACGGCGCGGTGGAGGCCGTCCTCCAGGTAGAGGTCGCCCTGCCACTTCACGACATGGGCGAAGAGGTCCCCGTAGAACGTCGAGTCCTCCGCGAGGAGGGTCTCGAGATCCAGCTGGCCCTTGGTGGTCACGAGCTGATCGAGGCGGACCGGGCGCGGCGCGACATCCGCCCACTGCCGGGTGCTTTCCCGGCCGTGGTCGGGATACGGCCGCCCGTTACCGATGCGCTTGAAGATCACACGGAAAGCCTACCGGTCAAGAGGCTCATGGCGCAGCCATGGACCCGCGGTGCGATCCTGATCAAAACTTTCCAAACCGGGAAATTGGGGGCTCTCGTGAGCCGCAGCGAGCAGGCGCCGGAGCAGCAGATCGCCGCCGGATACGCCTTCACCGGGCCCGCGCTGGAGCTGGGAGCCCTGCTCTGGGACGGGCAGTGCGACCCGGACACACGGATCCGCGTACCGCTGGCCGTGCTCAACCGGCACGGTCTGGTCGCCGGGGCCACCGGCACCGGCAAGACCAAGACCCTCCAGTTGATCGCGGAACAGCTGTCGGCGAACGGCGTGCCCGTCTTCCTCGCCGACATCAAGGGCGACGTCTCCGGCATCTCCGCTCCCGGCGAGGGAGGCGGCAAGGTGCAGGAGCGGGCCGGGCAGGTCGGGCAGGACTGGACCGGTCAGGGTTTCCCCTGCGAGTTCTACGGTCTGGGCGGCATCGGGCCGGGCATTCCGCTGCGCGCGACCGTCACCGATTTCGGACCGGTCCTGCTGTCCAAGGTGCTCGAGCTCAACCGGACGCAGGAGCAGTCGCTCGGGCTGATCTTCCACTACGCCGACTCCAAGGGGCTGGAGCTGGTCGACCTGAAGGACCTGCGGGCCGTGGTCGCCTTCCTGGTGTCCGATACGGGAAAGGCGGAGCTCAAGGGCATCGGCGGTATCTCCGCCGCCACCGCGGGGGTGATCCTGCGGTCGATCACGGCCCTCGAGCAGCAGGGCGCGGCCGGGTTCTTCGGCGAGCCGGAGTTCGACACCGCGGAGCTGCTGCGGACGGCGCCGGACGGGCACGGGATCGTCTCCGTGCTGGAGCTGCCCGCGGTGCAGGACAAGCCGGCGCTGTTCTCGACGTTCCTGATGTGGCTGCTCGCGGACCTCTTCCACGACCTGCCGGAGGTCGGCGACGTCGACCGGCCGAAGCTGGTGTTCTTCTTCGACGAGGCGCATCTCCTCTTCAACGGGGCCTCGAAGGCGTTTCTGGAGTCGGTCACGCAGACCGTGCGGCTGATTCGCTCGAAGGGGGTCGGCGTCTTCTTCGTGACCCAGACACCCAAGGACGTGCCGGGCGACGTGCTGGCGCAGCTGGGCAACCGCGTACAGCACGCCCTGCGCGCCTTCACCCCGGACGACGCCAAGGCGCTGAAGGCGACGGTGAAGACGTTCCCGGACTCCGCGTACGACCTGGAGGAGGTGCTCACGCAGCTGGGGACGGGCGAGGCGGTCGTCACCGTGCTGAGCGACAGGGGCGCGCCGACACCCGTGGCGGTGACGCGGCTGCGCGCGCCGCAGTCGCTGATGGGGCCCATCGACGCGGGGACGCTGGATGCGCTGGTGAGGGACTCGCCGCTGCACGCGCGGTACGCCGAGGCCGTCGACAGGGAGTCGGCGTACGAGAAGCTGACGGCCGAGCAGCAGGCTGCGGAGGCGGCTGCGGAGGCCGCGGCGCAGGAAGCCGCTGCACGGGAGGCCGCCGAGCGGCAGGAAGCCGAGCGGGAGGCCGCCGGGCCGAAGGCGGCGCCGCGGGGCGGAAGGCGCGACGAGTCGCTGGTGGGGCAGGTCATGGGGAGCGGGATCTTCAGGTCGCTCGCCCGGTCGGTCGGCACGCAGCTGGGGCGGGAGATCTCGCGGTCCCTCTTCGGGACGGCGCGCCGCAGGCGGTGAGCCCGCGGCGCGCCGCGCCGGTGGTGCCGGTGGTGTTCACCCGGTCACGTCGGCGGTGTTACTCGGTCACCTCGTGGCCGTGGCCGTCGTGCAGGCCGCCGCCGCTGCCCGCGTCACCCTCCGTCGGGACGGTCGTGACGGGCTTGCGCAGCGAGCTGATGTCGTGGGCGTAGGTGCCCACGGCGTTGGCGATGACGCCGATGTTGGCGGCGAACGCCTCCATGTTGATGTTGTCCAGGTTGTCGCCGGCGGCGTGGTAGTTCACGTCGTACGCGATTCCCGCGACGCCGCCGAACTTCTTCGCCTGTGCCTCGGTCTTGATGCCCTCCGCTCCGGTGAACGTGCCACCGGACGGGATGCCGACCTCGATGAACGGCCCGTAGTCGGAGCGGCCGGTGAAGTCCGTGCCCTCGTGCGGGGTGTCCTGCTTGTCGAGGAACTCGTTGATGTCGCGCTCGAGCTGCGCGGAGCCCGCGGGGCCCGCTCCCGCGCCGACGCCGTCCGAGTTGTCGCCGTCGTAGACGAACAGCCCGTAGTTCGGCGAGGCGATCATGTCGAAGTTCAGGTAGAGCTTGATCTCCTTCTTGCCCAGGCTGCTGAGGTTTGCGACGTAGTGCTCGGAGCCGAGCAGGCCGTTCTCCTCCGCGGACCACCAGGCGAAGCGGACCTTGTTGGCGGGCTGCTTCTCCCGCTTGGAGAGCTCCTGTGCCACCTCCAGCAGACCGGCGGAGCCGGAGCCGTTGTCGTTGATGCCGGGGCCGGCGGTCACGGAGTCGAGGTGCGCGCCGAGCATCACCGTGTTGGCGGCGTTGCCGCGGCGGGTTTCCGCGATCACGTTGTTGGTCGCGCGCTTCTCCTGCAGCTCGCGGACCTCGAACGAGACCTTGAGCGGACCCTTGGCCAGGTCCGCGGCGAGCTTCTCGCCCTCGGCGAGGGTGACTCCGCCGGTCGGGATCTTGGCGGAGGCCTGGTCGCCGAGGGTGCCGGAGAGCAGGCCCTCGGTGTTGTTGTAGATGACCGCGCCGGCTGCTCCCGCGCCCGCCGCGGCCGCCTGCTTCTCGGCGAACGCGCAGCCGCCGCGCTTGATCAGCGCGATCTTGCCGGTGAACGTGCCCGACGCGTAGTCGGCCGCCTCGCAGCCGGTCGTGTCGTCCACCGGGACGGCGGCCAGATCGGCCTTGATGCCGCCGACGGGGGTCGACTTGGTGTACGTCATGGCTTTGATCTCGACGTCACGGGGCGCCGGTGACGTCACGGAGAGCTTCTCGGCCAGCGTCTCGGTGTAGATGAACTCGAAGCGCTGGTACGAGACGTCGTATCCGTACTTCTTCATCTGCTGGTACACGTACGCGGCCGACGCGTCGTGACCGAGCGAGCCGGCGGCCCGGTGGCCGCCCGTGCTGTCCGCTATCTGCTGGAACTTCTCCAGGTGCTCGAAAGCGTCGTCCGCGGACGACTTCTCGACCAGCTTCCGTGCCAGCTTCGACGCGTCCTTGGCGGCCCGCTCCGCGGGGTCCTGACGGTGCGCAGCGGACGGGGAGGCGGATGCCAGCAGGAGCGGGGTCGCGAGTGCGGCTGCGGCCACGGTGGCCACGGCTCTGCGATGGGTTGCCTTCACAGAGGTCCTTCCCGATGTGAACGAGGGTTGAGGGGAAGCTAGCGATCTCCACGCCTTCTGTGAACACTTGTGCCGTAACTCATGGCGCATTTCGACGCATTGACCCGCGGAGTCCCTGCATCCACTTCAATCGGCGGCTTATCGGCGCTTCTTGGGCTCGGCGGTCTTCGAACTCTTGGCCTGCGTCGTCGTGGCCGTCTTCGTCGCCTTCACGTTCCTGGCGGTCTCCGCGGCTTTGGCGGCTTTGGCGGCGGCCTTCTTCTCCTGCTTGTACGCGCGCACCCTGGCGAGCGACTCGGGTCCGGTGATGTCGGCCGCCGACCGGTAGGAGTCCTCCTCGCCGTACGCTCCGGCCGCCTCCCGCCAGCCCTCGGGACGTACGCCGTACTGCTTGCCCAGCAGGGCCAGGAAGATCTGCGCCTTCTGCTCGCCGTAGCCCGGCAGCGCCTTCAGCCTCGCCAGCAGGTCCTTCCCGCTCGCCACGTCCGCCCAGACGGCGCTCGCGTCACCGCCGTACTCGTCGACGAGGAACTGGCACAGCTCCTGCACCCGCTTGGCCATCGACGCCGGATAGCGGTGAACGGCAGGCTTCTCGCGCAGCAGTTCGGTGAATGCGTCCGGGTCGTACGCGGCGATCTCGGCGGCGTCCAGATCGTCGGTCTCCAGCCGCTGCGCGATCGTGTGCGGGCCGGTGAACGCCCACTCCATCGGAATCTGCTGATCGAGGAGCATCCCGACCAGCGCGGCGAGCGGACTGCGGCCGAGCAGCTCGTCGGCCTCCGGTTGCTGGGCCAGATGAATGGTGGCTTCCATGCCCCCGATGATCGCCCCGCGGCAGGTGCGCCGCCAGTGAGAAGCCGTCGGTCGTGGCATGCGTGGCACGGCGGCGGGTGCCCGGTTCTGCCGGTGCGGGAGCGGCGCAGGCTCACGGCGAAAGGCGCGCGGCCCGCCTCTGCAGGTAGCGGGCCTCGGGGATGCTGAGAGTGCGGGAGGCCGCCGCGCGGTACGCGGCTCTGGCCTCCTCCAGATCGCCCGCCTTCTCGAGCAGGTGGGCGCGGACGGCGTCGAGCCGGTGGTGGCCGGCCAACCGGTCCTCCAGACGGTCCACTTCGGCGAGGCCGGCCTGCGGGCCCTGGACCATGGCCGTCGCGACCGCCCGGCCGAGCTCGGCCATCGGTTCCGGGGCGCGGTCCACGAGGAGGTCGTAGAGGGCGAGGATCTGCGGCCAGTCGGTGTCGTCCGCGCACGTCGCCTCGTCGTGCAAGGCGGCGATGGCCGCCTGCAGTTGGTACGGGCCCGCCGGGCCCTGCGCGAGGGCCTCCTCCACCAGGGCGGTGCCCTCCGTGATCAGTGCGCTGTCCCAGAGGGTGCGGTCCTGCTCGTCGAGGGGGACCAGTTCGCCGTGCGGTCCGGTACGGGCGGCGCTGCGGGCCTCGGTGAGCAGCATCAGCGCCAGCAGCCCGGTCACCGCTCCCTCCCGGGGCAGCAGCCTGCGGACCGCGCGGGCCAGCCGGACGGCCTCCCGAGCCAGGTCGGCGCGGTACAGATCGCGGCCGGAGGTGGCCGTGTAGCCCTCGTTGAAGATCAGGTAGAGCACCTGGAGCACGACGGCGAGCCGCGCGTCGCGGTCCGCGGGCCCCGGCTGCCGGAACGGCACGCCCCTTATCCGTTGCTTCGCCCGGCTGATTCTCTGGGCCATCGTCGCTTCGGGCACCAGATGCGCGCGGGCGATCTCGGCCGTCGTCAGACCTCCCACGGCCCGCAGGGTCAGGGCCACCTGTGCCGCCGGGCTCAGCTCGGGATGGCAGCAGAGAAAAAGCAGGGTGAGCGTGTCGTCGTCGGACGGGGCCCGGCTCTCACCGGGGGGCGGTGCGGTGAAGGCATCGCGGGGCGCGAGCCTGCCGGCCGTCTCCTCCCGTCGGCGGCGCGCCTCCTCGCTGCGCAGCAGGTCCGTCAGACGACGGGAGGCGACCTTGATCAGCCAGCCGCGCGCGTTGTCCGGTACGCCGTCCCGGGGCCACTGCTGCGCCGCCGCCAGCAGCGCCTCCTGCACGGAGTCCTCGGCCAGGTCGAAGTGGCCGTAGCGACGCACCAGCGCGCCGAGGACCTGCGGCGCGTGCCGGCGCAGCAGGTCCTCGACATCGGTCGTGCGCCTCAACAGAGGTCGCCTCCGCCGTCCATGATGGGCCGGATCACCACCGGGTAGTCGGTGGTGCCCTCGGGCGCCGGGCACTGGGCGATGCGTGCCGCGATCTCCGTGACCCGGTCCAGGCTCTCGCAGTCCAGGACCCAGTAGCCGGCGAGGAGCTCCTTCGTCTCGCCGTACGGGCCGTCCGTGATCACCGGCCGGCCGTCCTTTCCGGCGGTGACGTGGCGGGTCTGCGCGGGCTCGGCCAGGCCCTGCCCGTCGACGAGCTCACCGGACTCGGCGAGGTCGTCGTTGACGCGTTGCATGAACGAGAACATGGCCTGCATGTCCTTCTCGCTCCAGGCGGGGGCGAGTTCGGAGCCGTTGCCGCGCATCGCCTCGTAGTCCGCCTGCGTGCCCTGAACCATCACCAGGTACTTCATGACTCGCTCCTCGAGAAGAGTGGCCGCCCCTTGTGGGCAACTCTCACAGGGGACGTCGGAGCGGGTGACGCATTCTCGACGCGGCGCGGCGGATTTTTTCGGCGGAATTCAGCCGGGCTGTGGAGGCGGTCGTGATCGACCGGGAGCCGCCGGCCGTCGTGCAGGGATCGCGGCCCATGGAGCGGCCGTGCAGCGGCCATGAAGCGGTATGCAAAGAGGGAGCCGCGCGGGTCAGTCGCCGATGGACTCCTCGACGCGCACCACGCCCCGGTGCGTCAGTGCGATCAGGCTCGGCGAGGCGGTGGTGCCGAACGTGTCGGCCTCGAGCATGACGAGCCCCTCCCCCGCGAGGTACTCGCATGCGGCGCCCATCTCCTGATCGCCGACCTCCAGGGCCTCGCGCACCCCGGCGGCGCTCACCAGGGCCGACGTCCCGCCCGACCTCTCGTACACCTCGTGGAGAATGCGGCTGCGCAGTGCTTTCCGCTCGCTGACGCTGACCATGGCGCCGCCCTTTGCTGATCGGTGTACTTCCACGGTAAGCCCGGTTTCGTCCCGTGCCATGACTTCGGCCCCCGGGAAACCACCCGGGGGCCGAGGCCTGTCATGGTGCGACGCCGGTCAAGGCGTCGAGGGGGACGTCAGTTGGCGTTCACCAGGTCGTGGGCGGGTACCGTCACGGTGCGGGCGCCCGGGCGGCCGCCCAGGACGATCTTGCGCAGCGCGCTGTTGTTGTTGACGTTGGTCTCCTTGAGCCGCTTCTCCGGGTTGGCGAGCACCTGGATGTAGTAGGTGCCGTTCGCCAGGTTGGTGATGTCGAAGGACTGGCCGGGCAGATCCTGGGTGTACGTGTCGCCGGAGCCGACGTCGAGCACCTCACGGACGGAGATCGAGTTCTCCTGGCCGCAGGCGGTGGACAGGTCGGTGCCGTCCGGGTGCCAGTTGGCGTTCTTCACCGTGTAGTCGACGGCGTCGGTGTTGGCCAGGCAGAAGGCCTCCTTGCCGCTGCGCACCGTCTCCTTCTTGTCGGCCTTGAGCAGCCGGTAGCTGGCGAAGTCGGTGAAGTGCCAGTGCTCATGGCCCGGCCGCGGGTCCCACTCCATGGTGCCGGTCGGCGTGTAGCCGACCTGCTTCCCCTTGGCGTCGTAGAAGTACTGATAGGCGTCCATCAGCTTCTTGCCGGGGGAGCGGAAGCCGTCGACCACGAGCTTCGCGGGGCCCGCATTCCAGACGTTGGCGCTGAAGGCCAGGTAGTCCTTGCCCGGGATGTCGCCCTCGCCGTCGCTGATGGTGATGCCGTAGGCGGGCAGCGAACGGAGGTCGGGCTTGGGCACGTTCGGTACGGACGCCTTGCCCGTCGGCCGCGCGGCGTTGGGCCGCTCGCCGGGCGCCTGCCGCGAACCGTCGGTCCGGCCGCTGCCGTCACCAGCCCGTGCCGCCCCGAAGCCGGCCTTCTTCAGCGCCCAGGGGAGAGCGGGCGGTGCGGGAGCGTAGGGGCCGTGTCCGATGTTGTACGACGGACCCGCTCCGGTCGTCGCGGTCGTGGGCGCGGGCGCGCGCATCGCCTTGTGACCGGAGTGCCCGGCGGCATGGGAGCCGTGCCCGGCGGCACGTGAGCCGTGCCCGGCGGACGCCGCGCCGGCGCCCTCCTCCCAGCTGCGCTCGCGGACGGTCACCTTGATCGTCTGCGGCTTGTCCGCGATGCCGAACAGCTCGCGGTAGCGCTTCGTCACGGACACCTTGGCGGTGTACTTCCCGGCGGGCAGGGCGACCGGGGCCGAGTAGTAGCCCGAGTACGTGTTGGACGCCCAGCCGTTCTCGACGCCCCACACCGATCCGAGGGTGAACGGGTTGACCGGGCAGCTCTGCGGGTACTTCGACCTGCTCGGAGCGTCGGGCCGCACCCGGCCGGACGCGTTGTTCGGGCAGAAGTCCTCCGTCTTCTTCAGCGCCGTCTTACCGGCCGCATCCGTGACGGTGATCTGCACGAAGCCCGGCAGCCCCGAGAAGTCCTTCACCAGACCCGCGGGAAGGGTCTTGGTGCGGGTCTTCTTCCCCTCACGGATGACCTGCGTGGCGACGACCGGGTCCTTGTAGGACTTACGGGTCACCTTGAGCTCGAGAGGCCCGTTCTCCGCGGTGACGTACGTGCCGAGGTCCAGGTAGACGCCGGGCTCCTCCTTCCACGAGTCGAGGGTCACCGACGTGGAGGCGGCGATAAGACCGAGCTTCGGGCCGGACGACGCCTTCGCATCATCGGGCGCGGCGGCGACGACACCGGCGGTCACGGCGATCGCCGCGGCGACAGCGAGCGCCGGACGCCACAGGCGGGTCTGGTGGGATCTGGTCATCAATCCTCGTTCTCCGAGTGCCTGACTGACGGAACGGGTGGAGCGACAGCGGCGCACGGCGGTCAGACCGTGCCGGATCGGGCACGACGGGCTCTCCTGATCGCGAAGCTGTGTCCCCGCTGTGAGAGGTGTCCGACGGCGTCTTCGGTTGTCTGCGGACGGCGAGTTGCGCATCGTTGGCCGGAAGCAGACGGTGAACGACGGATCGCCGCCACGGAGCGGCTGATTCCGTCAGGCGTTCCGCGCCGCCCCACGTCGAAAGGGCCCCACCGCGAAGGGTGGGGCCCTTTCGACGTGGGGACGTGGGCCGTACTGCGTTCGGGTGCCCAGCAGGTGCCTCCGGACCCGTGCGGTGGTGAGGTGGTCGAGACCATAGGAGTTCCGGGGGGACGACCACATTTCCCGAAGGGACACCTGATGCCCGGGTTCATATCCAGGTGGCGAGCCGGTTCGGTGGGGTGCGTCGCGCTGGTGCTGCCGTACCTACTCCTCTCCGCGGGGGTGATGGCGCCGCAGCACATTCGTGAAGGGAGCGGGGGCACCGGCGGGAGCGGCGAGGCGTCAGCACTCACGTGGCGGCCGTGCGAGGAACCGGCACAGCGGGGATTCGAGTGCGCGACGCTCACAGCTCCGCTCGACCACGCCCGCCCGGCGGGCCGGACCATCGATCTCGCCGTGATCCGGCGCACAGCCACCAACCCGTCGACGAGAATCGGTTCGCTGTTCTTCAACCCGGGCGGCCCGGGCGGACCCGGCACAGCTGCTCTGCCGGTCTGGTACCGGTTCTTCCCGGAGGAACTGCGCAAGCGCTTCGACATCGTCAGTTGGGACCCTCGCGGGGTAGGCCGCAGCACCGCGGTGCGCTGCTTCAGCGACGCCGAGGAGGCGCAGGCCTGGTGGGAACGCCAGCCGGCGGGCTTCCCTGTGGGGGACAAGGAACGCAGGACCTGGTTCGCCGGGAGGGCGGACCTGGCCAAACGTTGCCAGGAGCGCGCCGGGACCCTGCTGCCGTACGTCTCCACCCCCGACAGCGCCCGTGACCTGGACCGGTTGCGCCGGGCGGTGGGGGACGGGCAACTGAACTACTGGGGTATCTCGTACGGCACCTTCCTCGGCGCCGTCTACGCCAACCTCTTCCCCGACAAGGTGCGCGGCCTGCTCCTGGACGGCAACGTCGATCCGCTCGGCTACGTGGACGGCGCCAAGAACGGCGACGTACGAGAGACCACCTCTTTGCGTATGGGCTCGGACCTGGGGTCGGCCGCCACCCTGGGGCAGTTCCTCGAGCTGTGCGGTCGGGCCCCGGCAGCCCGCTGCGCGTTCTCCGCGGGCAGCCCCGAGGCGACCCGCGCCAAACTGGCGGACCTGATGCAGCGTCTCCGACGTCGTCCGGTGGATGAGTGGACCTACGGCAAGACCGTGGCCGAGGTTCGATCCGCGCTGTACATCGTCCACCCGGGGTGGACCGACGCTGCGACGATGCTGCAGGAACTGTGGCTCGGGCGCGCCCCGCAGGCGCCCGCTCCGTCCGCCCCCGGGGCCTATCCCGGATTCGAGCAGGAGGCCGCCGTCGTCTGCTCCGAGAGCCCCAACCCCCGAGTCCTTGGCCGCTACCCCGAACTCGAGGAATTCAGCGCGGCACGCGCGGGAGACCTCGGCCGTCGCTGGGTGTGGGACTACGAGTGGTGCGCCCGCTGGCCGGCCACAGCGGCCCACCGCTACACCGGGCCGTTCGACCGGCCCACCGCCCATCCGGTTCTGGTCGTCAACCCCACCTACGACCCGGCCACTTCCTACCAGGCGGCCGAGGCGATGACCCGCACACTCGCCGACGCCCGCCTGTTGACCCTCCACGGCCACGGGCACACCGTTCTGGGCAATCCCAGCACCTGCGTGAACCAGCACGCCGCGCGGTACTTCACCACGGGCGTCCTGCCGCCCGTGGGGGCCTCCTGCCGCCAGGACACCCCGCCGTTCGCCCCCGCCAAGCCGACCGGCGGCATCGCCGCGGGCGGCGGCACACTCGCCACCGGCCAAGGAATCTGAGACGGCCGACGTAGAGGGCCCCACCGCGACGGTGGGGCCCTTCGGCTTCGCCGGACCGGAGCGCCACGGGGCATGGCGACCGCCCGGGTACAACCTCCAAGAGCCCTTGCCTTCCGGTCCGCAGACGGCTGCGGAACCTTCGGGATCGATCACCTAGGCTGCCCGCTGACGCGTCGCGCGGTACCAACCCGTCCCCTCGTGCCGCCGTTGTCCGCCGCTGCCGATCGGAACGGATCTCATGTCCCCTGCCCTCGTCCCCTGGCTCTTCTCGCTGGCCTTCACCCCGGCAGGAGCCGTCCTCGGCGTAGCGGCGTACCGCACTGTCCGCCGGAATCGGAGTCTGCGCCGGACGGGCACGAGAGCGCAGGGCGTGGTGACCCGCCTCGAAGCGACCCGGATGCAACACGGCTCGGAAGCCACGATCACCATCCGGAGCTCCGGGACCACCGTCTGCTTCCCGGTCATCGCCTGGACCACGGTCGACGGCCGAGCTATGGAAACCAGGTCGAACACAGCCCGCCCCCGTGCCAGGACCTTCGCCGTCGGTGCCCGGGTCGAGGTCCGCTACGACCCGGCGGATCCCTCCCGCTGGACGCTCCCGGCCGAGGGCAACGGACTGTGGTGGCTCTTCGTCGCGCTGGGGGCGACCTTTGCGGTGATCGGGCTGGGGTTCTTTTTCGGGGCGCTGTTCTCGCAGGTCCTCTGAGCCGGTGATCCATCACACAGGACCCATCGCACATGATCGTTCGACGGCAGACCCGGGAGTTCGAAGCCGGGACGGTCAACGCCGAAGGGCCCCACCGCGAACGGTGGGGCCCTTCGACATCGTGCCCGGTGAGGCACTGGCGGAGGATACGAGATTCGAACTCGTGAGGGGTTGCCCCCAACACGCTTTCCAAGCGTGCGCCCTAGGCCACTAGGCGAATCCTCCGCGGCAAACAATACAAGACGTTGAGGAGTGCTCGCGAACCTGTTCCCGGCATCCCGTCCGGGGGGTCCGAGCACCCCCGTGGATCGGGTAACCTGGGGCCAGCCCCTCACGTGGCGCTATCTGACTGAACTCCCCCAGGGCCGGAAGGCAGCAAGGGTAGGTCGGCTCTGGCGGGTGCGTGAGGGGCGCTTGCGTTCCCGGGGAATCCCGGGCGGCTCCTGCTTGTCGGTGGGCCCCGATAACCTCGTAGGTGTGTCGTCCCTTGCGCTGTACCGCCGCTACCGCCCCGAGTCATTCGCAGAGGTCATCGGTCAGGAGCATGTCACTGATCCGCTCCAGCAGGCCCTGCGGAACAACCGGGTCAATCACGCGTACCTGTTCAGCGGACCGCGCGGCTGCGGAAAGACGACCAGTGCGCGCATCCTCGCCCGCTGCCTGAACTGCGAGAAGGGCCCCACGCCGACCCCGTGCGGCGAGTGCCGGTCCTGCCAGGACCTCGCACGGAACGGGCCGGGGTCGATCGACGTCATCGAGATCGACGCCGCTTCGCACGGTGGCGTGGACGACGCCCGTGAGCTGCGCGAGAAGGCCTTCTTCGGCCCGGCCGGCAGCCGGTACAAGATCTACATCATCGACGAGGCCCACATGGTCACCTCGGCGGGGTTCAACGCCCTGCTGAAGGTCGTCGAGGAGCCGCCGGAGCACCTGAAGTTCATCTTCGCGACCACCGAGCCCGAGAAGGTCATCGGCACCATCAGGTCGCGTACGCACCACTACCCGTTCCGCCTGGTCCCGCCCGGGACGCTCCGCGAGTATCTGGCGGACGTGTGCGGCCGGGAGGGCATCCCCGTCGACGACGGCGTGCTGCCGCTGGTCGTGCGGGCAGGCGCCGGCTCGGTGCGTGACTCCATGTCCGTCATGGACCAGCTGCTCGCCGGCGCGGCCGACGACGGTGTGACATACGCCATGGCGACAGGTCTTCTCGGTTATACGGACGGGTCGCTCCTCGACTCGGTCGTGGACGCCTTCGCGTCCGGCGACGGGGCCGCCGCCTTCGAGGTCGTGGACCGCGTCATCGAGGGCGGAAACGATCCCCGCCGGTTTGTCGCCGACCTGTTGGAGCGGCTGCGTGATCTGGTGATCCTCGCCGCCGTGCCGGACGCCGGGACGAAGGGGCTCATCGACGCCCCGGCCGATGTCGTCGAGCGGATGCAGGCGCAGGCCTCGGTGTTCGGGGCGGCCGAGCTCAGCAGGGCGGCCGACCTGGTCAACACGGGGCTGACCGAGATGCGCGGAGCCACCTCGCCGCGGCTGCAACTCGAGCTGATCTGCGCGCGCGTGATGCTGCCCGCCGCTTTCGACGACGAGCGGTCGGTGCAGGCCAGGCTGGACCGTTTGGAGCGGGGTGCGTCGTTCTCGGCCGGCGGACAGGGGCCGGCGATGGGCTACGTCCCCGGCCCACAGGCCCAGGCGCACGCTCCCGCGGGCGTGCCCGGCGGCGGGCCGGCCGCGGCCCGAGCC